>JAVFAQ010000226.1:0-5439 GCA_034002325.1 Flavobacteriales bacterium
GCCCAAGACCTTCATCGGCTTCTTCAACGTGCTGAACGACCGGGAAGTGGTGGAGCCCTACCGCAAGCCGGGCATCCACCTCCACAGCCTGGACCTGATCCCGCGCAGCACCCTGGCCCAGGCCATGGACGTGCTCTCCTCGGTGGCCTCCATCGGCGGCTACCAGGCCGTGCTGCTCGCCGCCGAGCGGTCCCTGGCCACCGTGCCCATGATCACCAGCGCCGGCGGCACCCTGCGCCCGGCGCGCTTCCTGATCATGGGCGCGGGCGTGGCGGGCCTCCAGGCCATCGCCACCGCGCGCCGCCTGGGCGCCATCGTGCGCGCCTACGACGTGCGCTCGGCATCGCGCACCGAGGTGGAGAGCCTGGGCGCCGCCTTCATCGAGGTGGAGGGCGCCGTGGAGGACAGGCAGGCCGGCGGATATGCCGTGGAGCAGACCGCCGAGCACCTTGAACGCGTGCGGCAGGTCATCCACCAGGAGGCCGTCCAGGCCGATGTGATCATCACCACCGCCCGGATCCCCGGCCGCAAGGCCCCGCTGCTGATCACCGAGGACATGGTGCGCAGCATGAAGCCCGGCGCCGTGATCGTGGACCTGGCCGCCGCCACCGGCGGGAACTGCGCCCTCACCGAACCCGATGCCACCGTGATGCGCAACGAGGTCACCATCCTGGGCCCCACCATGATCGAGTGCTCCTGCGCCCACTCCACCTCCTTCCTGCTCTCGAACAACTACACCACCTTCATCGAGCACCTGCTGAAGAACGCCGACAACCCCGATGATGAGATCCTGCGCAGCACCCGCGTGGTGGCCGATGGCGAAGTGGTGAACGCACGGTACCTGGGAACATAGGGAACGGTCCGGTCGGCCCGGTGGGTCGACGCGACGGTCCCGTTCCGAACATCCATCCTTCCGATCCACCTGACCATGGAATTCACCTACCACATCACCGCCATCGACGGCCTGTTCATCCTGGCCATGAGCCTGCTGCTGGGCTTCGAGGTGATCAAGAACGTGCCGGCCGTGCTGCACACCCCGCTCATGTCGGGCGCCAACGCCATCAGCGGCATCATCCTGTTCGGTGGCCTGATCCAGCTCATGAGCACCCCGCCGGACCGCGTGTGGGTGATCGTCTTCGCGTCCATCGCCGTGCTGCTCGGCGCCATGAACATCTCCGGCGGCTTCTTCGTCACGCACCGCATGCTGGCCATGTTCCAGGTGAACAAGAAGAAGGGTCCCGCGAAGAAATAGACGGAACGATCCTGTACACCATTCCCGCGATCACCCTCAGCGCATTCACATGATCCGTGCAGGTCGACCCGGTGGGTCGACGCTACAGGTCCCATACCATAGACCATCCAATGGAATTCCTCTTCCTCATCGCCACCATCGGGCTGGTCCTGGGCCTGAAGTTCATGGGCGACCCCGCCAAGGCCGTGCTGGGCAACGCCGTGGCCGCCATCAGCGTGGTGGTCGCGCTGGTGGGCGTGGCCATCACCTCGTACAGCCCGGCGAACGGGGCGGGCACCTTCAACATCGTGCTGGTGGTGTGCCTGCTGGCGGCGGGCGGCATCATCGGCCGGGTGATGGCCATGCGCGTGCCCATGACCGGCATGCCGCAGCTGGTGGCCATGCTCAACGGCTTCGGCGGCCTGGCGGCGGTGGTGATCGCCCTGATCGAGGGCATCGCGCACCCCATCGGCGACGACATGCGCATGAACGGCGGCCTGCTGCTGCTCAGCGCGGTGTTCGGCGGGGTGGCCTTCACCGGCAGTTTGGTGGCGCATTCCAAGCTCGAGGGCAAGAAGCTGCCCAAGGCCCGTCCCGTGCACATCGTGGCCGCGCGCATCGTGCTGTGGGCCATGGTGGCCCTGGTCGCCGTGTACATGCTGGCCCCCGGGCCGATCATGCCCTTCACCGCGTTGATCGTCCTGGTCGCCGTGCTGTCGTTGGTGTACGGTGCGCTCTTCACCCTGCCCATCGGCGGGGCCGACATGCCCGTGCTGATCTGCTTCCTGGTGGCCCTGCACGGCGTGGTGGCCCTGCTGGCCGGCCTGTTCTTCCAGGACACGGTGATGCTGATCGGCGGCGTGCTGGTGGGCGCCACCGGCTCGTTGCTCACCATCGCCATGAGCAAGGCCATGAACCGCAGCCTGGCCAATGTGCTCAAGGGCGTGATCAAGCGCGACACCGGTGCCGGCGAGCGCGAGCAGGACATCCGCCCCATCAGCGCCGCGGAGACCGCCTCGTTGCTCGCCTTCAGCCGGCAGGTGGCCGTGATCCCCGGCTATG
This sequence comes from Flavobacteriales bacterium, assembly GCA_034002325.1. Classification (GTDB taxonomy): domain Bacteria; phylum Bacteroidota; class Bacteroidia; order Flavobacteriales_F; family PHOS-HE28; genus PHOS-HE28. The sequence goes on from JAVFAQ010000226.1 coordinate 2,294, forward strand.
GCATGGCCGTGAGCCAGGCCCAGGGCGTGTGCCAGGAGATGCAGGTGCTGCTCGAGCGCATGGGCGCCGTCGTGCATTACATCATCCACCCGGTGGCCGGCCGCATGCCCGGGCACATGAACGTGCTGCTGGCCGAGGCCAACGTGGACTACGACCTGATCATGGCCATGGAGGACGTGAACGACGTGATGGACCGCTACGATGCCGTGCTGGTGATCGGCGCCAACGACGTGGTGAACCCCGCCGCCGAGAGCGACCCCGCCTCGTCCATCCATGGCATGCCCATCATCCGGGCCTACGCCGCCAAGCAGGTGATCGTGCTCAAGCGCGGCATGGCCACCGGCTACTCCGGCGAGGTGAACCTGCTTTTCGACCGCGCGAACTGCCGCCTGCTCTTCGGTGACGCACGAGCCAGTTTGCGCACTATCATTGACGAACTCAAACGCATCTGAAATGGACAACCCCAAACTGATCATTTCCGAGAAGGAACGTGACCTGATGCGTTCCTGGATCATCGGCCACAGCGCTCCGGACATCCAGGTGCGCAACAGCCTGGACCGCCTGTACAAGGAACTCGACATCGCCGACGTGCGCAAGGAGGAGGACATGCCCGCCGACGTGGTGCGCGTGTGCAGCATCGTGGACGTGGGCATGCCCGCCGGCCGCCGCAACGGCCTGCAGATCGTGATGCACGCCGATGCCGACCTGAAGCAGAACAAGCTCTCGGTGCTCTCGGTGCTGGGCAGCGCGCTGATCGGCTACCGCCAGGGGTCGAGCATCGTGTGGAAGATGCCCCAAGGCGACCAGACGATCACCGTGGAGCGGGTGGACAACTCGCAGTGCGACGTGGACCGGCTGACGGCGTAGGCGCGGCCGCCGCGCGGGGCCGGCCGTAATTTGGCCGTCCACGCCCGTGCGCCATGCCCCACCGCCTGCTCATCGTCCATGCCACGTGCGGCTACGTGCTGGCCTTCCTGCTCACCACCTTCCTGCACGAGTTCGCCCATGCCCTGGCCGGCCTGTGCTTCGGCAGCGGGCCGGTGCTGCACCACCACCATGTGCGGCACCTCACCACGGCGCATCTGGGCACGGCGCAGTCGGTGGCGATCGCCCTGGCCGGCCCGGCGGTGAGCCTGCTCCAGGGGCTGCTGACGGCCCGGGCGCTGCGGCGCAGCAACGCCCCGCACGGCCCGGCCCGGCTCTTCCTGCAGTGGCTGGCCTGGCTGGGGCTGGCCAACGCGCTGGGCTACCTCATGACCGGCCTGTTGTTCACCGCCGGCGACATCGGCAAGGCGTACGCGCTGCTGGGCGCCCCGTGGCCCGTGCGCATCGGGCTGGCCCTGGCCGGCGCCGGCGCGCTGGCATTCGCCGCCTACCGCCTCACGCGGCCCTTCCTCGCCTTCGCCGCCACGGCCGCCGAGCTTGCCACCCCCGAAGCCCGTGCCCGGCACAACGGCCGCGCCATCATCCTGCCCTGGCTCCTGGGCAGCGCGGTGATGACCTTGCTCTACCTGCCCGTGGTGGCCGTGGTGAGCATCATCTACCCGGTGATGAGCGGCATGGTGCTGATCTTCCCCTGGCAGCAGGCGCGGCGGGAGGCCGACGTGCGGCCGATGGGCGACCCCGCCCTGCGGCGCGGCCCCTGGCGCGGCGTGCTGCTGGTGGTGCTGGCCGCCGCGGTCTTCAGGCTGGTGCTCGTCCCGGGCGTGGCCTTGTGAACCCCGTGCAGGGCACCGGTACACCTACCTGTCCGGTAGGCTGACCTGTCCCGCGATCGTGCGGCACCATTTGGCATTGCTGAAAGATGGGCCTATCTTCAGCGCACCCTCTACCCACCAAAACCCGTTGATATGATGCCTGCCTCCCTGCACTTGTTCAAGGGAAATTGTTGGACATCGGTCGGGGTCGAAGAACAGCTGCCGGAAGATAATATCCTTCTCTACCCCAACCCCACCACCGGTGACCTACAACTTCAATGGAGCGGCCTTCACGGCGATGGCTGGCAGCTGCAGATCATTGACGCACTTGGTCGGGTGGTCCATTCCATGCCTCACGTGCAGGCCATGCAAGGCCGCCTCACCCTCCCTACCCGTGGCCTTGCTCAGGGCACCTACGCGGTGCCGCTGCACAAGGGAAGCGAGTCATACGTACGTCGTTTCATCAAACACTGAGGCACCATGCGTACCAGCATCCTTTTGGTGGCGGCCATGGAGGCCATTGCGGCATTTGCGCAAACGCCACCGTCCATTGAGTGGCAGCACCGGTACGGTGGTAGCGGCAGTGAAGTGGCCCGCAGCATATCACGCACTTCTGACGGTGGCTACATCGCATGCAGCACTACGCAGTCCAGCGATGGCACCGTGACCGGCTACCACGGAGGTGCCGACATCTGGTTGGTGAAGATGGACGCCGATGGCACCTTGGAATGGGAGCGCTGCTATGGCGGGTCGGGCGACGAAATGGCCAAGTGCGCAACGCTGGAGGCGCCCGATGGCGGGTACATCCTGGCGGGCCGCACCTACAGCACGGACGGGGATGTCTCCTGCCCGGTCACGGCCGGGCGCCTTTGGGTGGCCCGGATCGACATCAGCGGTGACGTGCTCTGGGACCTATGCCCAGCCGGGCTTGCCGTCAACTCCTTCGGTGGGATCGCGCCCGCGCACGACGGCGGCTGGATCATCTGCGGCAGCACATGGACGGATGGCGGGAGCGGTTGCGGCCAGGGCCTCACCGATCTGTGGCTGGGCCATGTCAGCGATGCAGGCCAGCTACTTTGGAGCCGCTGTTATGGCGGCAGCCAAGCGGACGGGGCCTCTTCCATCATGGCCACCAGCGATGGCGCCTATCTCGTGACCGGCTCCACCCGCTCCAATGACGGGGACCTCACCGGTATCAACCCGTATTGGAACGGCCCACCACCACCGCAATCGCCACATGCCACCGGCTGGGTGATGAAGGTGGATGCCGTCGGCGACATTATCTGGCAGTACTGTTATGGGGGAAGTGGTGACGACGAGTTGATCGCCGCAGCGGAGACCACCGATGGAAAATTCTGGTTGACCGGCAACACATCGTCCACCGATGGCGATCTGGCGGGCAACCACGGCGACTTCGATGGCTGGGTGGTTCTCCTGGACCAGAATGGT
>JAVFAQ010000227.1:0-5416 GCA_034002325.1 Flavobacteriales bacterium
AATGCGTGATCAGCGACGAGAAGGAGGAGAAGGCCGCGGCCGCACATGCCCACCCCGACATGGGCGGCAAGGGCGGGATGATGTAAGCATCGCCTCCCGACAGAAGCGTAAAGGGCAAGCCCCGGTCAGCGATGGCCGGGGCTTGTTCGTCTTCCGACAAGGTCGCACAGGCGTCCCGCCTGTGCATGCGAAAACACAGGCAAGATGTCTGTGCGACCTTATGCGCATCTTCGCCCCATGCCCCTCTCCCGCCGCGAGATCCGCTCCCGAGCCACCCGCTTCGCCAGGCAATGGGCCAGCGCGCACAACGAAGACGCCGATGCCAAGCCCTTCTGGTACGAGTTCTTCGCGGTCTTCGGCATCCGCGCCCGCACCGTGGGCAGCTACGAGGTGCATGTGAAGAAGCTCAACAAGGCCGACGGCTACATCGACTACTTCTGGCCCGGTACGCTCCTCATCGAGCACAAGAGCAAGGGCCGGGACCTGGACCGCGCCTTCACCCAGGCCAACGACTACCTGCACGGCATCAAGGAGCATGAGAAGCCGCGCTACCTCCTGGTGAGCGACTTCGCCCGCTTCGTGCTGCGCGACCTGGAGAGCGGCACCGTTACCGAACTCACGCTGGACGAGCTGCCGCAGCGCACCGAGGTCTTCGACTTCATCGCGGGCTACGAGGCGCGGCCCGTGCGCGAGCAGGACCCCGTGAACATCCGCGCGGCCGAACTGATGGGCCGCCTGCACGACGAGCTGAAGGCCACCGGCTACGAAGGCCGCACGCTGGAGGTCTACCTCGTGCGCCTGCTCTTCATCCTCTTCGCCGACGATACCGGCATCTTCGAGCGCGACGCCTTCTACAACTTCGTGGTGGACCAGACGCGCGAGGACGGCACCGACCTCGGCCCGCAACTGGCCCGCCTCTTCCAACTGCTGAACACGCCCGAGGACAGGCGCCCGAAGACCCTCGACGAACGGCTCACCGACTTCAAGTACATCAACGGCAGGCTCTTCGAGGAGCACATCCCGCTGGCCGAGTGGGACGGCGCCATGCGCGTGACCCTGCTGGAATGCGCCAGCCTCGACTGGGCCACCATCAGCCCCGCCATCTTCGGCGCCCTGTTCCAAAGCGCCATGGACGCCAAGTTGCGGCGCAACCTCGGCGCGCACTACACCAGCGAACAGAACATCCTCAAGCTCATCAAGCCCCTCTTCCTCGATGACCTGTGGGCCGAGTTCGAGCGCGTGAAAAGCAGTCGCGACAAGCTGCGGCGCTTCCACGACAAGCTCGCCAACCTGCGCTTCCTGGACCCCGCGTGCGGCTGCGGCAACTTCCTCGTCATCACCTACCGCGAACTGCGTGAGCTGGAGATCGCCGTGCTGCGCGCGCTGCTGAAGGGCCAGCAAGTGGTGGACGTGGACAAGCTGGTGCTGCTGAACGTGGACCGCTTCTATGGCATCGAGATCGAGGAGTTCCCCGCGCAGATCGCGCAGGTGGCGCTGTGGCTGGTCGATCACCAGATGAACATGCGCATCAGCGCCGCCTTTGGCGAGTACATGGTGCGCATACCGCTGCGCAAGAGCGCCACCATCGTGTGCGCCAACGCGCTACGGACCGATTGGCAGGGCCTGCTTTCCCCGCAGTCGTCACTCCGGAGCGCGGGCGCTGCGGAGCAGCTGGGACCCGCGCATCCGGAGTCTCACCAAGGCCACGACGCAGGCATTGGTGAGACTCCGGGTCTTCGGTCGCAGAGCCTCCCTGCGCCCGGAGTGACGATCAGGTACGATTACATACTGGGGAACCCGCCGTTCTCCGGGAAAAAGGAACAGAGCGCCGAACAGAAGGCTGCTGCTGCACCAGTGTTCATGTTGCTCGGAGGGACAGCCTCGTTGGACTTTGTTGCCGCATGGTTCGTGAAAGCGACCGAGTATGTCAAAGCCCATGGTGATGCCACTCGTTGCGCATTCGTTGCAACGAACAGCATCACTCAGGGCGAACAGGTGGGAGAACTGTGGGGATGGATGTTGTCCAGTGGCATGCACATCGACTTCGCACATCAGACGTTCCGATGGAGCAATGAGGCACGAGGGGTGGCTGCAGTGCATTGCGTCATCATCGGCTTCAGCAAGTACCCTGCATCGCGTCGTCGTCTATTCACCTACAAGGACGTCAATGCAAGTCCGGAGGAGGTCGCTTGCACCAACATCAGCCCATACCTTGTTGAAGGCGCTGATGTCATCGTGAAGCGGAGAACGACGCCCCTTTGCAGTGTCCCCGGTATCCAGAAGGGAAGCGAAGCCACCGACTTTGGCCATCTCATTCTATCGCCGGAAGAGAAGGCCGCCTTGGTCAATGCTGAACCGAATGCCCGCAGATGGTTGCGCCGGATCATCGGCGGGGAGGAACTAATCAACGGGACCCAACGATGGTGTCTATGGCTCGTTGGAGCGACTCCCCAGGAACTGAAGGGAATGCCTCTTGTGCTGGAACGGGTGGAGCGTGTTCGCAGGGACCGGCTGGCCAGTGGCAAGGCAAGGACGAGGGAGTGGGCCAGCAGACCTTACTTGTTCAGTGAGGACCGCCAACCTGTGAGAAGCTACCTCGCCATCCCCAAGGTCTCCTCTGAGCGCCGCCCCATTATGCCCATTGATTATGTCAAAGCCGAGGTGATCGCCAGCGGAAGTGTGCTGACGGTCCAGGGAGGTTCGCTCTATCACTTTGGAGTGATGACTTCGTCCATGCACATGGCATGGATGCGCGCTGTTTGTGGCCGGATGAAGAGCGACTACCAATACTCCGCAAGCATCGTCTACAACAATTTCCCCTGGCCAGAGGCGCCCACAGCCCTGCCACGGCAGGCAGGTGCGCAGAAGCAGGCGGTGGAGCAAGCCGCGCAAGGCGTGCTGGATGCCCGCGCGCAATTCCCCACGGCCAGCCTCGCGGACCTGTACGACCCGCTCACCATGCCACCGAACCTGGTGAAGGCGCACCAAGCGCTGGACAAGGCCGTGGACAAATGCTACCGGGCGCAGCCGTTCCAGAGCGACGCCAAACGGGTGGAGTGGCTGTTCGAGCTGTATGAGAAGTACAGCGCGGGGTTATTGGCGGCCTCCGCCAAAGCTCCGGCGGGCCGAAGGAAGAAAGCGGCGGCGAAGCGTTGAGCATAAGGTCGCACAGACCTCCGCCCGTGCCCGTGAAAACACAGGCAGGATATCTGTGGGACCTTGAGAGGGTCACGACGACCACGAACCCGTCCGCGTGGTGCGTTCGATCTCGTGCTTCGCGTTGGAGACCACGTTCCACCCGGCACCTTCGCCAGTCCGGCGGTCGCGGTGGCCGAAGGAGACGTCGAACGCATCGGTGCCCATGGGCCGTACTTCCAGCACGTAGCCGCCCTCGCGGAAGGCCGGCCCCAGCGCGGACAGCCCTTCGGCCTCGGCCTTGGCCAGCAGGTCGTCCACCGCGTACGGCCGCAGCGGGTCCGATCCCTGGAGGTGCCTCAACAGCCGCACGAAACGGAACTCGCCGAAGAGCTGCAGCCCGGCCGCCTGCTTGCGCGGGCGGTCGTCCGCAAGGGGCGGGTCGGCCTCGGGCCGCGCCTCCACTTCGCCACCGTACTCCGGCCGCCGCTTGTAGCCCGCGTCATCGCGGTCCATGTAGTGGTCCAGGTAGGCGTCGAACGAGGGCGTGGACGGCAGCAGCAGATGCACCGCGATGAAGCACTGTTCCCATGCGCGCGCCTTGGGCTGCGTGTACACCACGCTGCATTCCAGCAGCATGCCGTGGTCCATCATGTAGGCCGGGCTCACGTTCTCGCCCATGGGCAGGTAGCCCAGCTTGTGCCCTTCCCAGTACACGGCCACGGCGTTCGCATCGTGCTGGTTGTCGTACTCGCGCACCAGGTCCAGCGGGTCAAGGTCCTTGATGCGCGGCAGCAACCGCTGCCCATCGTGGTACTGGAAGCCGCGCACGTAGGCGTCGAAGACGAAGATCAAGTTCGCCTCCCGGGTCCAGTCCAGGCGGTCCTGGGCCTCGGGCGACAGGATCTCCAGCGGCGGTAGCGTGAGCAGCGCGGCATTACCGAGCATGCTGCGCAGGAAGGTGAGGCGGTCCATGGGCGTCCGGCGAAGATCGCACGGAAGGGCCTGCGCACGAGCCATCCGCCTCCTGCACCATCACCCGGTGGGCGGCCTGCCCGCTGCGGCACGGGCATGCATGCGCCGTTGCCCGGCAGGCGGGCGCCGTTGCCCGGCGCGATCGAACCGCGGGCCATGCCACGTGTACGGCATGGAAAACCCGGCGCGTTCGCCATGTAAACCCTGCCGCCATGATCGTCATCATCGCCCTGCTCCTGCTCCTCCTGTTCGCTGCCGCCGCCATGGCCGGGAACGGATGGAGCAACGTGCTCTCCGAAGCGCGCAACGACCTCGTCTTCGCCGACCGCCATCGCGCGTACGGCGCCTACATGATCCGGCGGGCGCACGGCCGGACCCTGGCGGCGGCCCTGCTCTGCATGATGGGCTTTGTGGCGGCCCTCGTGTTCGTCCCACGCATGCTCTTCGCGGGCGCGGAGGTGCCGCCACCGCCGCTGCCCGCCGCCAGGGAGGTGACCTTGGTGGCGATCATGCCGCCCACCACCGCCCAAGCCGATGCACGGCCACCGGCGCCGCGCCCCAAGCCCCGCCCCACCATGTCAACCAGCTCCGCGGGCGCCTTGGTGGCGATCGACACCACCTTGGTGGCCGACATCGACACGGCCACGACGGCCACCGGCACGGCCACAACGGAAGGGGACGGCGACCCCGGCCCGGCCGACGCAGGCCCGGACGGGACCGGCACGGGCGACGACCATGGTGAGCCCGGTGCCGGCGAGCGCATCGTGGACGTGTGGCAGCTGGACGTGATGCCGGAGTACCCCGGCGGCATGGAGGCGCTGTACGCCGATCTGCGCCGGATCGTCCGCTACCCCGAGGACGACCGCCAGCACGGGCGGCAGGGCCGGGTGTACATCACCTTCGTGGTCACCGAGACCGGCGCTATCGACCAGGTCCAGCTCGCACGCGGGGTGAGCCGCACGCTGGACGCGGAGGCCGTGCGGGCCGTGGGGCTGCTGAAGAAGAGGTGGGCCCCGGGCGAATACCAGGGCCGCCCCGTGCGCGTACGCTTCAACCTGCCCATCGCCTTCCAGATACCCCGGTCGTAGGCGACCGTGCGTGTGCGGCAGCGGTCAACGGTGCGGACCATCGCCCCGGTCCCGGGCGACCCGCCGGCGCCGTCGCCGCATGGCCCACCACACCAGCAGGCCCATGGCGAGCACCCCGCCCAGCACGGCCCACATCCAACGGCCGCGACCCATGTCCACCGGGGCCACATCGCCCACCAGCACCATCCCGACCCAGTAATACGGCAGCGCCAGCTCGA
>JAVFAQ010000228.1:0-5398 GCA_034002325.1 Flavobacteriales bacterium
GGTCCGCCGCACAACCCCGACACGGGTAGGGTTTCGGGCGGACCGGGAGGTCCGCCATCCGGGAGCGCTGCGGCGACGGGGTTCTCGGGGGGACCGGGAGGCCCGCCATCCGGGAGCGCTGCGGCGACGGGGTTCTCCGGCGGACCGGGAGGTCCGCCATCCAACATCTACGAAGTCACTGAGGAATGGGTGACCAACAACGGCCACCACACCACGCGGCAGGATGTGGTGTTCCTGATCAACGGTATCCCCGTGCTGGTGGTGGAGTGCAAGAACGCCACCAAGGACGAGGGCATCGCCCTGGGCATCGACCAGCTGCGCCGCTACCACCGCGAAACGCCCGAGGTGATGGTGCCCCAGCAGCTCTTCACCGCCACCGATGCCATCGGCTTCAAGTACGGCGTGACGTGGAACACGGTGCACCGGAACATCTTCGAGTGGAAACTGGTGAGGGATACGGTAGGCGGACCTCCCGGTCCGCCACGCGTTAGCGGTGCGGGAAGTAGTGGCGAACCGGGAGGTCCGCCCACCGGGCGCTTCTTCGATCCCTACGCTTCCGTGAACCCGCGCGAGCACCGCCTACCGCATTGGCACCAACCCGGTGTGTACTGCTTCGTAACGTGGCGCATGGGTGATTCCCTTCCTCGTGAGGTGTTGGAGGAGTGGAGCGCCGAGCGCGAAGCGTGGTTGCGCCAACATCCGGAACCATGGACCGAAGCCACGGAAATCGAATACTTTGACCGCTTCAGCCGTCGCATGGACAAATGGGTGGCGGCCGGCAAAGGCTCGTGCCCGTTCCGTGACCCGTCACTGGCCCGCATCGTAGGCGACACGCTCCAGCACTTCGATGGCCAGCACTTCGAGCTGGTGAGCTATGTGGTGATGCCGAACCACGTGCATGTGCTGTTCCGTCCGCTGGGCGACCATACCGTGGGCACCATCGTGAAGTCGTGGAAGAGCTTCAGCGCCCGCGAGGTGAACAAGCGGCTGGGGAAGACCGGGGCGCTGTGGATGGACGACTACTGGGACCGGCTGATCCGCAATGAGGCGCACTTCAAGCAGACGCGAGACTACATCCGGAACAATCCGACGGAGGGTGGGCTGAAGGAGGGGGAATACCTACTCTACGAGAAGGACGAACTGACGGTAGGCGGACCTCCCGGTCCGCCACATACCTCGGCAGGGACCTCGGGCGGACCGGGAGGTCCGCCACCCGGGAGCGCTGCTTTGGCAAGTGGCGCGGTCGGTGATGGAGGTCGGGCAACCTACCCCCCCGGCCGACTGGAAGCCAAAGTCAAAACCTTCTGCGCCATCCCGCAGGTACTGGCGCTGCTGAAGGACTACATCGTTTTCGCCGAGAAGGACGAGGAGCTGAACAAGTACATCCTGCGTCAGCACCAGACCACCGCCGTGGAGCGCGTGGTGGACCGCGCGCTGGACCCGCGGCGGCGGCGCGGACTGGTATGGCACACGCAGGGCAGCGGCAAGACCTTCACCATGATCAAGGCCGCCGAGCTGCTCTTCAAAGCACCCGAGGCCGACAAGCCCACGGTGTTGCTGATGATCGACCGCAATGAGCTGGAGGACCAGATGCTGAAGAACCTCGCTGCGCTGGGCCTAGGCAACGTGGAGCACGCGGAGAGCATCAGCAAGTTGAACAAGCTGCTGAAGAGCGACTACCGCGGCATCGTGGTGTGCATGGTACACAAGTTTCGCGACATGCCCGCGAACATCAACACGCGCAGGAACATCTACGTGCTGATCGACGAGGCGCACCGCACCACCGGCGGCGACCTGGGCAACTACCTGATGGCCGGCCTGCCCAACGCCAGCTACCTGGGCTTCACCGGCACGCCCATCGACAAGACGGCATACGGGCGCGGCACCTTCAAGACCTTCGGCGGCGAGGACGACAAGGGCTACCTGCACAAGTACAGCATCGCCGACAGCATCGCCGATGGCACCACCCTGCCGCTGTACTACAACCTGGCGCCGAACGAGCTGCTGGTGCCGCACGAAACGTTGGACAAGGAGTTCCTCTCCCTGGCCGAGGCCGAAGGGCTGGCGGACATCGAGCACCTGAACAAGGTGCTGGACCGCGCCGTGAACCTGAAGAACTTCCTGAAGGGCAAGGAGCGGATCAGGAAGGTGGCCGAGTTCGTGGCGAAGCACTACACCGAGAACGTGGAGCCGCTCGGCTACAAGGCGTTCCTCGTAGGCGTGGACCGCGAGGCCTGCGCACTGTACAAGCACGCGCTGGACCAGTTCCTGCCGCCCGAGTACAGTGCCGTTGTGTACACCGGCAACAACAACGACAGCGCGCTGCTGAAGGAATTCCACCTGGACGAGAAGAAGGAGCGGCAGATCCGCAAGGCCTTCACCAAGTTGGAGCAGCAACCCAAGATCCTGATCGTCACCGAGAAGCTGCTCACCGGCTTCGACGCGCCCGTGCTCTACGCCATGTACTTGGACAAGCCCATGCGCGACCACACGCTGCTGCAGGCCATCGCCCGGGTGAACCGCCCCTACGAGAACGAGCAGGCCGAGATGGTGAAGCCCCACGGCTTCGTGCTGGACTTCGTGGGCATCTTCGACAAGCTGGAGAAAGCCCTGGCCTTCGACAGCGACGAGATCAACGCCATCGTGAAGGACATCGCCCTGCTGAAGGGCCTGTTCAAGAACAAGATGGAGCAGAAGGTGCCCGTCTACATCGCGCTGGTGGGCGGCCGCTTCGACGACAAGGACGTGGACGCGCTGATCGAGCACTTCCGCGACCCCGAACGCCGCAAGGAGTTCTTCAAGGAGTACAAGGAGGTGGAGATGCTCTACGAGATCATCAGCCCCGATGCCTTCATGCGCCCCTACATCGACACCTACGCCACGCTGAGCGCCATCTACCACGTGGTGCGCAAGGCCTACACCAAGCGCGTGGAAGTGGACCGGGAGTTCCAGCGCAAGACGAACAACCTGGTGCAGGAACACATCGGCACATACAGCGTGAACGGTCCGCTGGACCTGCTGGAGATCAACGAGCGCACCATCGAGCTGATCAAGCGGAAGAACGCGGGCGAGGGCACCAAGGTGATCAACCTGATCAAGAGCATCGAGAGGCACGCCGCCGAGAACAGCGACGATCCTTTCCTGATCGCCATGGCCGAGCGCGCCAAGGCGGTGCAGGAGAGCTTCGAGGACCGGCAGTCCAGCACCGCCGAAGCCCTTGCCGACCTGCTGAAAGAGGTGGAGCGCAATGAGCAGCGCAAGAAGGAGCAGGCGGAGAAGGGCTTCGATGGGCTGACCTACTTCGTGTACCGTACCTTGCTGGATGCGCAGGTACCCGATGCCGAGAGCGTGAGCCGCAAGATCAAGGAGGCCTTCGTGGCCCTGCCGCATTGGAAGCAGAGCGAGAAAGACCTGCGCGAGCTACGGAAGAAAGTGACCTTCGCGATCTACGCGCAGGAAGAGGACCTGGAGAAGGTGACGCGGTTGGTGGAGGAGTTGTTCACGTTGTTGGAGAAAGCGGACAGCATCTGATGGACGCCAAGGCCGCCTTCAAGCAACGTGTACACGAATGGAAGCGTACGCTCGATGTGGAGATCGCGTGGTTGGGGATCCGCCCCATGCGCCGCAAGTGGGCCAGCTGCAGCACCAACGGCCACCTCAACTTCAACAACGAACTGCTATCCCTGCCACCCCGCGTTCAGGACTATGTGATCGTACACGAGCTGCTGCACCTGCGCGTGCCCAACCACGGGAAGCTGTGGAAGAGCTTGATGCGGGGGTATTTGGGGGAGTGGGAAGCGGTGCGGGAGGAGCTGAATGCGCGGCTGCCGGCCCTGCACGCACCTGGTTGAAAGTGGACGGAATCGGCCCTTCCCCCTCCGCTCCTGCATAAGTGCCCCGTGCTCGCCCCCGGTGATCCCCGTGCATTCGGGATCCCTCCGCCCCCCCTACCCCATCCCCTCCCGCACTCTCGGCGCCACTTGCGTGGCGTACAGCTCGATGCTGCGCATCATCAGCTGGTGGGGCAGCGTGCCGGCGCTGTACTTCATGTCGAAGCGCGAAAGCTCCAGCGCCTTGGCGGCGCGGACGATCTTGGTGGCCACGGTCTGCGGCGATCCCACGCAGAGCGCGCCGGTGGGGCCGGTCATCTGCTCGAAGGCCGGACGGGTGAGCGGCGGCCAGCCGCGCTCGCGGCCGATGCGCGAATGCATGGCGGCGTAGTGCGGGAAGAACTCGTCGCGGGCCTGCTCGTCGGTCTCGGCCACGTAGCCGGGCGAATGCACGCCCACGGGCAGCATCGCCTTGCCTTCTGCCGCCAGCGCGCGCTTGTACAGGTCCACGAAGGGCGTGAAGGCCAGCGCATCGCCGCCGATCACCGCCAGCATCAGCGGCAGCCCGTGATGCGCCGCGCGCACCACGCTTTGCGGCGTGCCGCCCACGGCCACCCAGGTGCGCAGGTGGCCGCCTTGCGTGGGCGGGTACACGCGCTGGTCCTTCAGCGCCGCGCGGGTCTCGCCGCTCCAGGTGGTGGGCCCTTCCTTCAGCAGTTCCACGAACAGGGCCATGCGTTCCTCGAAGAGCAGGTCGTACTGCTCCAGCTTGAAGCCGAAGAGCGGGAACGACTCGGTGAACGAGCCGCGGCCCACGATCACCTCGGCGCGGCCGTTGCTGATGGCATCGAGGGTGGAAAAGCGCTGGAACACGCGCACGGGATCGTCGGAGCTGAGCACGGTGACGGCGCTGCCCAAGCGGATGCGCTTGGTGCGGCCGGCGATGGCGGCGAGCAGCACTTCGGGCGCGCTCACGGCGAAGTCGTCGCGGTGGTGCTCGCCCACGCCGAAGAAGTCCAGTCCCAAGCGGTCGGCCAGCTCGGCCTCGGCCACGATGTGGCGCAGCACCTCGGCATGGTGCAGGGGTTTTCCTTCCGCATCAACGGTGACGTCGCCGAAGGTGTCGAGGCCGAGCTCGATCGTGGTGGACATGGGTGCAAAGGTACCCGTGTCCGCTCGTCCTATCGGTGGAGGAACCGCACCGGCCGCAGCTCCGGAGCGCCGGCCACGCGCACGGTGTACGGCCCCGGGGCCGCGCCCGTCAGGTCCAGCGGCATGCGCTCGCCGGTGATGCGCGCCTCATGCACGAGCAGGCCGGTGCTGGAGAACACCTGCACGCTGCCTTGGGCGGTGGGGGGAAGCGCCAGCCAGGTGCGTTCGCCATCGTGGTGGATGCCCAGGGCGCCGGGCGCTGCGGCGGTCACCCCGGTGGAAACGCCGGTGCTGCGGAAGCTGAACGCCTCCAGGAACACACCGCTGTCGAGTATATCGTCGCCACCGTCGGCCACCGCGATCTTGAAGTGGTACGTCTCACCGCTTAGCACCACCGCCATCGCCGTGAGGTTCAC
>JAVFAQ010000229.1:0-5374 GCA_034002325.1 Flavobacteriales bacterium
GAAGAGGGCCGCGACCTGCGCTCGCGCCTGCGCAACAGCGAGGGGCCGGAGAACGGCGATGCCGCCGACCACGCGAAAAAGGCCGCCGGCAAGGTGCGCCATAGCGCCAACTGACCCCGCGCCATGGACGGAGCCGACGAGCGATACGCCCGATACACCCGGCCGAGCGAGACCGACCCGGACATCGGCGCCTTCGTGGACGCCGTGGTGAAGGACGGCCAGGGCTGGCTGGGCGCGCAACGCGAACTCGCCACCTTGGTCGTGGCCGAGAAACTGGGCCGCCTCTCCGGCATCTTGGCCATCGCCCTGGTCTCCGTCCTGTGCGTCGCCGGCGTGCTTGCCATGGCCAGCATCGCCCTGGCCCTGTGGCTTGGCCGCGCCATGGACGACATGGCCTTGGGCTTCCTCACCGTGGCGGGGGTCCACTTGGTGTTCACCCTGCTTTTCCACGTGCTCTGGCGCAAGGTGCTGCGCGACCGCCTCACCCTGGCCATCATCAATGCCGTCCATGAGAACGACTGACCGCTTCGCCGACCTGGCCGCCGTGCAGGCCGAGCGCCACCGGCTCCGGACCGAGCGCGACCGGCATGCCCACGCGCTGATGCGGCACTGGGGCACGCTGCACGAACCGGACTTCCGCCACGGGCTGGCCCGCGACGCCTTCAGCGACGTGGTCGGCGCGTGGCGGCCGATGCGCGCCCTGGCCACCTTGTTCCGACCGGGCAACGGGGCGATGGACGGTGCGATCGGCCTGCTGGCCGGCTCCCGCGCCGGCACCGTGAAGGGCCGGGTCGGCGCGTGGCTCATCGGCACGTTGGCAAGCGCCTTGGTGCGCCGCTTCGCGGGTCCCGGCCGCGTGGAACACATCACTGCGGAGCTGCGCGAAAGTTGGCGCCGCGTGAAGGAGCGCCTGAACGAGCGCCGCAGCGAACGTGAACCGGCCTGAACGCCCACCGCATGCACACCCATGATACGCTCCAGCGCTACGTGCTGACGCTGCTGGCCGTGACCCTCACGGTGGTGGCCCTCTATTTCGGCCGCGACCTGATCATCCTCACGCTGATCTCCGCCCTGCTGGCCTTCCTGGTGCTGCCCCTGGCGCGCCGCATCGAGGGCCTGGGCGCGCCGCGCTGGATGGGCGCCCTGCTGGTGACCCTGCTGTTGTTGGTATGCGTGCTGGGCGCCTTCTTCTTCATGGGCTGGCAACTGGCGCGCTTCGGCCAGGACCTGCCCGCGTTGCAGCAGGCCTTCTCCGAGAAGGGCAACCAGCTGCTGGCCTGGGTGGAGCAGCACTCGCACATCGACCGCCGCGAGCAGGTGCAATGGTTCAACGAGCAGGTCTCCGGGCTGGCGCAGGAAGGGGGCAAGGTGCTGCTCAACGTGTTCAGCAGCACCGGTGCCGCGCTGGCCACCATGGTGGTGATCCCCATCTTCGTCTTCCTGCTGCTGCTGCTGAAGGACAAGTTCCGCACCTTCTTCCAACAGGTGGACACCAGCACCGAGGGCACCGACGGCGCGGGCACGGTGATGCCCGTGATGCAGCGCATCTCGAAGCTCTCACGCAAGTACGTGCGGGGGGTGGTGATCGTGCTGCTGGTGCTGGGCGTGCTCAACAGCATCGGCTTCCTGATGCTGGGCCTGAAGTATGCGGTGCTGCTGGGCTTCATGGCGGGCATCCTCAACATCATCCCCTACATCGGGGTGATGATCGGCAGCATCCTCCCGATCACCATCGCCCTGATCACCAAGGACGGCATCGGCTACGCGGTGGGCGTGCTGGGGGTGTGCGTGGTGACGCAGTTCCTGGAGAACAACGTGATCACCCCCAAGGTGGTGGGCAGCAGCGTGAGCATCAACCCGCTGGCCAGCATCATCGCGCTGCTGGCCTTCGGCGCGTTGTGGGGCGTGGTGGGCATGATCGTGGCGATCCCGCTCACGGGCATGCTGAAGATCGTGTGCGACGCGGTGCCGGGCCTGCGACCGTACGGCTACTTGCTGGGCGAGGACATCGAGTACCCGAAGGAGAAGCGCTTCCACCTGCCGCGGTTGCGGTGGTCGGCCGCCCGGGGCCGGCGCCCGAAGGCGCCCGTACCGCCACCTCCCCCACCGCCGGAAGCCCCTTGATCAGCGGAAGATCGCCGGCCGCGGCACGCCGTCCGGTCCGATATGGCCCCGGTACATGCCCGTGCTGTTGAAGTCCAGCACCATGCGGCCGTCGCGGTCCACGGCGATCATGCCGCCCTCGCCGTCCATCGGCGGCAGCTTCTCGTGGACCACCGTGCGCACCGCCTCGGCCAGGCTGAGGCCCTTGTAGGCCATGAGCGCATGCACGTCGTGCGCGGCCACCGCCCGGATGAAGCTCTCGCCGTTGCCGGTGCAGCTCACCGCGCAGGTCTCGTCGTTGGCGTAGGTGCCCGCCCCGATGAGGGGGCTGTCGCCGATGCGCTGCCACCGCTTGTTGGTCATGCCGCCGGTGCTGGTGGCGGCGGCCAGGTGGCCGTGGGCGTCGCGGGCCACCGCGCCCACGGTACCGAACTTCCGCTCGCCGGTGCTGTGGTCCAGATGCACCTCCTCGGTGCCCCGCAGCGCCGCCCATTGGTCGTAGCGCAGCTGGTCGAAGAAGTAGGCATCGTCCTCCAGTTCCACTTTCTGGCGGTGGGCGAACTCGAAGGCGCCCAGGCCGCTGAGCAGCACGTGGCCGCTGTGGTCCATCACGCGCCGGGCCAGGGCCACGGGGTTCTTCACGTTCTGCACCGAGGCCACGGCGCCGGCGCGCAGGTCGGCACCGTCCATGATGGCGGCGTCCATCTCGTGCATGCCGTCGGCGTTGAAGACCGAGCCGCGGCCGGCGTTGAAGAAGGGGTGGTCCTCCAGCACGCGCACGGCGGCCTCCACGGCATCGAGCGCACGGCCTTCGCCGGCCAGCACGGCATGGCCGGTGCGCAGCGCCAGGGCCAGCACCTCTTCGTAGGCCTTCTCCCCTTCGGGCCCCAGCCGGGCACGCTCGATGGTGCCCGCACCGCCATGCACGGCGAGCGCGATCGTGTTCATTGCGAAGAAGGTCCTTTTCCGGTGGTCGGCGTCACTCCTGGACCAGCACCCCCTCGGCCAGGAAGGTGAGCTGGTGCTTCGGTTCGGTGATCTCGGCGATCTCCTCCTTGCTCTTGCCGGCGTCCTCGGCATAGTGGCGCAGGGTGGGCACGTCGATGGTCTCGCGCGTGGCCGTGCCTTGGAGAATGGCGCGCTTGCCCTCCATGCCTTCCTTGGGCACGAAGAACTTGTAGTCCACGAAGCGCACCTTCATCGGGCTGCCGTCGGGCATGCGCACGTCCATCCAGCAGCCCTTCACGCGGCAGGAGGTGATCACCTCGGCCTCGAGCTTGGTGGCCAGGCTGTCCGTGGCTTCCATGGCCTTGGCGAAGGCGGCGGTGCTGATGGCCCCGTCGGCGGTGATCTCCTTGCCGTAGGACTTCATGCCGGATTGCGCGGCGGACGGTGCGGCCTGGGCACAGCCTAAGAGGAGCAAGGCGGAGCAGAGGAGGGAGGCGTACGTGTTCATGGGGCGGGGTTCGGGATCCGTGGGCGCAAAGATCGGCACTGGGCGGCGAAGCCGGCACGCGCCGTGTGCTACATCCCCAATTTCCGGGCAATGGCCGCGGGCACGGCCTCCTTGTGGACCATGAAGGCCGTCATCTTGTACGCCGCGTAGGCCTTGCTCATGTACAGGTAGCCTTGCTGCTGGTTGCTCTCGCCCCAGCTGTTCTTCACGATGTACCACTCGCTGCCGTTCTGGTCCTGCGCGATGCCGGTGATGTGCATGCCGTGGTCGTCGGTGGTGCTGAAGTTGTCGAACGACCGCTGGCGCATCGCATCGGTGATGGCCGGTTCGGGCTGCGGCCCCTTGAACAACACCTCCTTCTGCTCCTTGGTCAGTTCGGCGGCGGGCGTGGTGGTCACGAAGGCCACGCCGTTGCGCCAGCTGAAGGAGGGCTCGCTCACGTCACCGCCCCAGCTCACGCTGTACCCGTTGCGCAGCGCGTTGTCCATGATGGTGATGATGTCCCCCACCGGGATGTTCCACGCCTGTTCCAGGGCCCAGTTGTCGGGCACCATCAATGTGCCCTTGCTGTAGAAGGGGATGTCCGTCACGCTCTGGAACTCCACGTAGTCGTCGGCATCCACCTTCACCACCTCCTTGGCGAAGCCCTGCGGAGTGTACTTCTTGCCGTTGTAGGTGAAGGTCTCGGGCACCGGGCCGAGGTAGGTGTCGAGCACGGCGCTCACGGCCTCGCGCCACACCGGGGTGAGGGTGCCCTTGTTGGGCGCTTTCACCACGGCATCGAGCATGCCCTTGATCATGGCCTGCATCTCGCCGAACTGGTTGCGCGTGTTGCCGTAGTGGAGGCCGGTGTACGCCTCGTAGGGCACGATCCCGTACTTGGCGTACATGTTGGTGACATCGTGCGCGATGCCGCCGTCGCCGTAGTTGAGCGAGCCGTGCATGCGCACGTAGTTCAGCGCCTTCTCCTCGTAGCTGCGCCGGGCGATGTAGATCTTGCTCAGGTGGATCTCGGGCCCGCCGTTGCGGATCATCTCGGACTCCAGGAACGAGCCGGTGGCATAGCTCCAGCAGGTGCCCGAGCTGCCCTGGTCCTCCACGGGCGTGCCGGGCGTGGTGAGCACCGTGGTGAAGCGGAAGCCGGTGGTGTCCGCACTGTTGAGGCTGATCTTGCGGATCAGGTCGTCCTGGGCCACAGACACGGTGGTGGCCCACAGCAGGGCAGTGAACAAGGTGGTCCTGCGCATGGTCGAGGGGTGTTGGTGGGACGCAAAGAAAGGACTTGGCCCGAAAGACCGGAGGGAGGGCGGTGGCGAACGGTCGGCATACGGGCCACATACGTCCCTCCTATCGTGGCGGACCAAGGGATCGAAGCACGTACATTGCATCCCCTCATCCACTCGGCCATGCGCACCATCCTGTCGACCTGCCTCGTCACCATCTGCGTGTTGGCCTTCGCTGGCCGCGGCAACGCACAAGCACCCGCACCGGCGGTGGTCGTCACGGTCGATTACCACGCGCTTCCGGGCAAGGGCGATGCGCTCGTAGCGGCCCTGCGCCTCTTGCTGGCCGAGGTGCGGATGGAGCCGCACTATCTCGACATCACCGTGCTGCGCGATCGGCAAAACGCCCCCGACCGGGTCCTGCTGGTGGAACGCTGGGACGACCTTGCCTACTACACCGGCGCGCATGGCAACACGCCCCATCTCGAAGCCTTCAAGACCTCGGCCATGTCGCTGCTCGCGGGTCCGCCTGCGGTGACCCTGTGGCCCGACGTGCAGGACGTGGGGAAGCCCTGATCCGCCGGCCACGGTA
>JAVFAQ010000230.1:0-5302 GCA_034002325.1 Flavobacteriales bacterium
GCATCAGCAATGTGGACACCCGCAAGCTCGTGCGCCACATCCGCGACCACGGCGCCCAGAACGCCATCATCTGCAGCGACGGCACGCCCGTGGAGGAACTGCGCCGGATCCTGGCCAAGGTGCCCGACATGGCCGGGATGGAGCTCTCCAGCCGCGTGTCCACTTCAGCGGCCTACGAGATCGGTGATGCCCATGCGGGCCATCGGGTGGCCCTGGTGGACTTCGGCGTGAAACGCAACATCGAGCGCTGCCTGGTGGAGCGCGGTTGCCGCGTGCGCGTCTTCCCCATGGACACCCCGCTGAAGGACCTGCTCGCGTGGGAACCCCACGGCATCCTGCTCAGCAATGGCCCGGGCGATCCCGGTGCCATGCCCGCCAGCGTGGAACTGGTGCGGCAGGTGGCCGAGAGCGGCCTGCCCGTGTTCGGCATCTGCCTGGGCCACCAGCTCCTCGCCGAGGCCTTCGGCATCCCCACCCGGAAGATGCACCACGGCCACCGCGGCATCAACCATCCGGTGCGCGACCTCACCACCGGGCGCGATGAGGTGTCCTCCCAGAACCACGGCTTCGTGGTGGACCGCGAGGCCCTGGAGAGGGACCCGGCGCTGGAGGTCACCCACGTACACCTCAACGACGGCAGCGTGGCCGGCATGCGGCTGAAGGACCGCCCGGTGTTCAGCGTGCAATACCACCCCGAGGCCGGGCCGGGTCCGCTGGACGGCCGTTACCTGTTCGACCGCTTCGTGGAGAACCTCCGGAAGCACCATGCCGTTGAAGGCGCCCCGGCCACCAAGGCCTGATCCATTGCAGACATGGGACTGATAGCCAAGATCCAAGCCCGCGAGATCCTCGATTCACGCGGCAATCCCACCATCGAGGTGGACGTATGGAGCGATACCGGGCACCACGGCCGCGCCGCCGTGCCCAGCGGGGCCAGCACCGGCGCCCATGAGGCCGTGGAACTGCGCGACGGCGACCCCGGCCGATACCTCGGCAAGGGCGTGACCCGCGCCGTGGAGAACGTCAACGGCACCATCAACAACGAACTCAACGGCGGCATCATTTCCGACCAGGCCCTGATCGACCGCGTGCTGATCTCCCTCGATGGCACCCCCAACAAGGCCAACCTGGGCGCCAACGCCATCCTCGGCGTGAGCCTCGCCGTGGCCCGCTGCGCCGCCAGCGAGCAGGGCATGCCCCTGTACCGGTACGTGGGCGGCGTTCATGCCCATGTGCTGCCCGTGCCCCTGATGAACATCCTCAACGGCGGCGCCCATGCCGACAACAAGGTGGACGTGCAGGAGTTCATGGTGATGCCCGTGGGCGCGACCAGCTTCGCCCAGGGCCTGCGCATGGGTACCGAGGTGTTCCATGCCTTGAAGGCCGTGCTGAAGAAGAAAGGGCTGAGCACCAACGTGGGCGACGAGGGCGGCTTCGCGCCCGACCTGCCCAGCAACGAGGACGCCCTGAAATTGGTGATGCAGGCCATCGAGCAGGCCGGCTACAAGCCCGGTGAGGACATCGTGCTCGCGCTCGATTGCGCCAGCACCGAGTTCCACGACGCGGGGAAGCAGCGCTACACCCTGGAAAGCACCGGCGATGTGCTCACCAACGACGAGATGGTGGCCATGTGGACCGACTGGACCAAGCGCTACCCCATCGTGAGCATCGAGGACGGCATGGCCGAAGATGATTGGGACGGCTGGAAGAAGCTCACCGAGGCCATCGGCGACCGTGTGCAATTGGTGGGCGATGACCTGTTCGTGACCAACACGCAGCGCCTGGCGGAGGGCATCGGCAAGGGCATCGCCAACAGCATCCTGGTGAAGGTGAACCAGATCGGCACGCTCACCGAAACGATCGAGGCCGTGGACATGGCCCATCGCGCCGGCTACACCAGCATCATGAGCCACCGCAGCGGCGAGACCGAGGACAGCACCATCGCCGACCTGGCCGTGGCGCTCAATTGCGGCATGATCAAGACCGGCAGCGCCAGCCGCAGCGACCGGATCGCCAAGTACAACCAGCTGCTGCGCATCGAAGAACAGCTCGGTGCCGTGGCGCGGTACCCCGGGAAGGGGCTGCGGTACGTGGGGGCGTGAGTCCCGATCGCTTCGGATGTGGGGGCTGAAAGGCCCGCGCACCATCTGCCACGAATTGGGCTATGGCCCGTCCAGAAGTGGGTTTACAGGCTAGGATCGATCTCCGAAGACGTTCATGATCCGCAGCATCAGCGCGTCCGCGCCACCCCTCACCGCGCCACCACGACCTGCCCCGCCCGCACCGCCTCACCACCATGCGGAACGAACCGCACCGTGTAGGTGCCTGCCACCAGCTTGCTCACATCCACCATTTGCGTAGGTCCCTGCCACCGCAGTTCCTGCGCGAGGCGGCCTGCCCCATCGATCAGTTGCAGCATGCCCGGAGCAGGTAGTGCGTGGTCCCTGGTAATGGTCACCACTTCATGCGCCGGATTGGGATGGATGGTCCAATGCGCCGCGGGCGCGCCAAGGTCATCGATCCCCACCGCGCTGTGGCGCCATCCCAGCGTGTATTCACCGGGCTGCACATCGGTGAATTCGACCCGACCCCAGAGGTCCGTGGGGCTGGTGAGCGTGTTCAGGGTGAAGTTCGGATGCACGGTCCATGGTGCGCGTTGGTCCGGCCGGTACAGCAGCACCAGGCTGTCCTCCACGAAAGGTGTTCCGCCTGCGAGCGCCACCAAGCCATGGTCGTACGAAGTGGTGGCCGTGCTGCGCCCGTCGTACTGGATGCGACCGCTCACCTCGGTGCCTTCGGGGAACCGGCCCACGATGCGCCACCACCGGTCCGGCGAGACGAAGATGCCCGAGGGGTCGTCCACTTCGGGGTCGGCCGCCACCCAGTACTCCTCGATCCGCACGGGCACCGGCTCCGGCACGTTGGCCACGGTGAGGCGGATGTCCGCATGGCTGTACTGGTTGATGCCGGGGCCTTCCAGCGTGTCACTGTCCACGGTGATCGCCAAACTGATGCGCTCCTCGGGGTTGAGCACCACGCTCACCGGATCGAAGGGCACCACCATCTCGAAGGTGGAAGTGGCCCCGCCCACGAGCACGCTGTCCGGCGCCTGCCAGAACGTGCCGTCGGCGTCCATGAAGCTCACGTGCAGGGGCACCTGTTGGTGGTATTCCGCCGGGCCGCGCGCCTTCTGCTGCACATGCACGGTCACCATGTACATCACATCGCCGGGCACCACGGTGAAGGAGTCCACCTCGAACGCGGCCCAGCCCGGTTGCTGGACCACGTTGCTGAAGTAGGGCGCCATGTCCACGCCGGTCACGGCCGTGAGGTGGTCGCGCAGCATCAGGGTGTTCACCGGCTGGAAGGCGTACGTGCCGAGGAAGCTGGTGAGGCCCTCGATGAACAACGCATCGCCCAAGTAGCCACGCAGGCTGTGCAGGGCGTCGGCGCCCTTGTTGTAGCTGTGCTCGCCGTAGGTCCACTCCTGGGGCACTTCGGAAAGCGCCCACCAGCCGCCATCGAGCAGGTGGGCGCGATGGACCATCTTCCGGTGGTTGCTGCGGAACTCGTTCATGTAGCGGTCGCGGCCGTGCGCGTGCTCCAGGAAGAGGTAGCTGAGGTACTCGGCGAAGCCCTCGTTGATGTACATCTCCTCGGCGCGGTCGCAGGTCACCAGATTGCCCCACCAATGGTGCGCCAGCTCATGTGCCATGATGTGCTCGTAGTTGGTGTTGCCGTTGACGATGCTGGCCGGGTAGTGGATGCTGGTGGCATGCTCCATGGCACCGATCGGCGTCACCACGTAGCCCACACGGTCCCAGCGGTACGGCCCGAACCAGTTCTCGAAATGGTCGAACGAGTCCTTCAGGCGGATGAACGAGTTCTTCAAATTGGTGGTGTCCTGGGGCAGGGCCACGAGGTCCACGGGCACATCCACGCCGGTGATGCTCGGGAAGGTGTCGCGCGCGCTCACGTACGTGTTGGCCGCCACGGAAGCGAGGTAGGAGGGGATCGCCTGCTCCAGCAGCCAATGCCGCTCCAGCGTGTCGCCGCCCAACGCGGTCTCGCCCACCAGCACCCCGTTGCACCAGGCATTGCGCCCGCCGTTGGTGCGCACGATGAACTCGTAGGTGCTGCGCTCGGTGAAGTTGTCCGCGCAGGGGAACAGGATGCGCCCGTAGGAGTGCGGCACGCTGGTGAAGGCCACGCCGAGGTTGTACCGGTAGTTGCCGCTGAAGTAGAACCCGCCGAAGCCGCTGGGGTCCGTGATGGGGGTGCCGTGGTAATGCACGGTGAGGTCGATGGTGTCCGACGTGGTGAGCGGCGCGGGCAGGTCGATGGTCAGCAGCTCGCCCGCGTGCGTGAAGACGAGCGCCCCGCCGGAGGTCGTCACCGAGTCCACGGTGAGGCCGGCCAGGTCCAGGGTGAACTGGTCCAGCCCATCGGTGCGCGGCACGGCCTGGATGTCGCAGCGCGCGGTGATGGTGTTCGCGGCGGTGAGGTCCAGGTGGATGCGTTGGTGCAGCAGGTCCATGGGGTGCAGCACGCCGCCGCCGCCGCCCTTGGCCTGGCCGTTCGACCGTTTGTGGTGCAGGCAATCGTGCTGCGCCGGCAGCGTGGGGCACAGGCCGATGAGCAGGAGCATCAGATGGCCCGCCCGGCGGATCGTCCAATGATGGGTCATGTGCCAAATGTAGCCGGCCGTCTTGGCACCGTACGGCGGGCACGCCGGTGGGATCCATAGCTTTGGTGTGCCCCGTTGGGATCCCGACCGCATGAAGCCGAGCAACGAGCTCTTCGACCTGATCAAGTCCCTCTCCAAGTCGGAGAAGCGCTTCTTCAAGCTGCACTCCACCCTGCAGGCCGGCGACAAGAACTATCTGCGGATCTTCGACGCGGTGGACCGCATGAAGGTCTACGACGAGAACGCGCTGAAGAAGCAGTTCGCCGGGGAGACCTTCGTCAAGCACCTGCCCTCGGAGAAGAACTACCTCTACAAGCTGGTGCTCAAGTCGCTGCGGGCGTACCACGCGGAGAGCTCGGTGAGCGGCATCCTCAAGCAGGAGATCAAGAACATCGAGATCCTGTACCAGAAGGCCCTGTACACCGAGTGCAACAAGCTGCTGCACCGGGCCAAGCGCATCGCCCGCGAGAACGAGCGCTTCTACTACTGGTTCGAGCTGCTGAGCTGGGAGAAGATGCTGCTTGAGGAGGCCTACGAGAGCGGGGAGTTCACCAAGGACCTCTACTCGCTGATCGAGTAGGAACGCGATGTGGTGGAGCGCCTGCGCAACCTCGC
>JAVFAQ010000231.1:0-5289 GCA_034002325.1 Flavobacteriales bacterium
CTGCGCGTAGGTGGTGCCCTGGGCGGTGCGGAAGTCGGTCTGGTACGAGCCCGGCGGGCCGCCGTTGTACGGTGCGGCGAATTGGTTGAGCACGTGGATGCCCACCATCACCAGCTTGTCGGGGCCATGCATGTCCGCCAGGCCCAGGGCGATGTTGGTGGCGGCCGGGCAGTTGTTGCAGCGGTGGCCGTTGAAATCCTCCAGCAGCACCCGGCGCGTGGCGGGGCCCGTGTGGGGCGCCACCGTGTCGGTGCCCACCGTGTCGATCGGGTCGCTTCCGCCGGAGGACGGTGGGACGGGTTCCTTCACGGTATCGCACCCCAGGGCCGCCATCAGGGCCAGGATGCCAAGGTGTCGCGCGGTACGCATGGTCCTAGAACGTGCTGGTGATGGACACGGAGAGGCCGTTGGCGGCGGGCACCACGCGGCACACGCCGCCCACGCAGAAGATGCCGGCGCGCTGGCGGCCGTAGTTCACCTGGAAGCGGTTGCCGCCCTTGATGTAGCCCACCGAGCCGATGGGGTAGTGGATGCGTTCGGGCTTCACCTCGGTCTTGCCGTCCATCAGGAAGGTCTCGTCGAAGGTAACATAGTTGTACTGGTCCATGGCGGCCACGAACCAGTGGGGGCTGAAGGTGAGTTCGGCCAGGGCGGTGGCCCAGTTGCCCAGGTCCTGCCGGGTGCTCAGGTGCTGTAGTTCGAAACGGACGGAATTGCGGTCGGTGAAGTTGTGCAGGCCCTCGAGGATCACCATGTCCGCGTACACGGTGGGCTTGCCCGGCTTGCCCTGGACCACGTCGATGTCGTAGACCAGGTTCAGGTAGGTGAGGGCCAGCTCCCAATCGGGGGCCACCTTCTTGCGCAGCTCCACGTTGATGTCCTGGAAGTACATGCGTTCGCTGGGGCTGAACAGGCCGGCCCGGTACCCCAGCCGCCGGGTGGTGTCGTCCGCGGCGCCCAGGCGCAGGGTGTCCAGCCCGTATGCCACGGCATAGTTCACGGCGAGCTTGGTGCCGTGCTTGCCGCCCAGCGGGGAGCCGCGTTTGAAGCTGTAGAACACCTCGCCCTGGGCGGCCACCTCGCCATTGGGCTGGGTGGCGTAGGGGTAGAGGGTGGCGGGCAGGTTGTAGGTGTGCTGCTTGGTGAGCGGGGGCAGGAAGTTGATGTTCAGGTCGAAGGGCGTGGGAGCGGCGCGGTCGCTCTGGAAGAACATGTTGTCGAAGCTGTGCACACCCATCATCACGCCGATGCCGCGGGTGCCGTAGGTGGCGCTGAGGGTGGCGGCCTGCCCGGGCTTGTATATGAAGCCGTTCCGGCCGTTGGGGTCGTTGATCTTGTGGGCGTACTCGGCCAGCAGGTTCCAGCGGGGCGTGATGTAGTTGAGGCGGGCGGCCCAGGCGCCCACGTTCTCGGGCAGCACCAGGGCGGGGTCGCGGTCCTCCTGGTACTTGCTCACGAAGCTGCCGCCGATGATGATGTTGTGGGCGCTGGTCCAGGCGCTGTCCAGCAGCTCGGCCAGGCTCACCTCGGCATCGAAGGCGCGCACGATCCCCGGCCCGTTCACCGTGCCGTTGTCGAAGCTCATCCGCTGCAGCCCCACCAGGCCCTTGAGGTGTACGCCCCGGTACGGGGTGTAGCGCAGCCGGAAGCCGTCCATGGCGTTGTCCACGCCGAGGTAGCGCTCCTCATAGCTGCGCAACACCAGGCCCTGGCCGAACTGCTCGTAGAAGTTGCCCACGGTCACCTCCAGGCCGTCCTTGGTGAACTTGGCGTAGCGGTACCCGAGGCCGCTGCCCTTGTAAGGCAGGCCGGCGGGGTAGCCGGCCAGCGGCGGGTTGTAGGCCTCGAAGCGCAGCCCGGCCTCGAAGGGCCCGTGGGTCACGATCAGGTTGCCCCAGGCGTTGGCCCCGAAGCGTTGGGGCGGCACCACCGCGCCGATGGCGCTGTCCGTGTTGTAGTACTGGGCGTCGGTGCTGAAGTTGCCATGCACCTGGGCGCCCTGCTGGGCCCGTGCGGGGGCGATGGCCGTGGCACCGGCGGCGAGCAGCGCGGCGGCAAGGCGGAAGGGGGCGGCGCGCATCTCCGCTCAC
Source organism: Flavobacteriales bacterium (assembly GCA_034002325.1). Classification (GTDB taxonomy): domain Bacteria; phylum Bacteroidota; class Bacteroidia; order Flavobacteriales_F; family PHOS-HE28; genus PHOS-HE28. The sequence goes on from JAVFAQ010000231.1 coordinate 2,091, forward strand.
TGGCCGGCGACCTCGCGCACCTTGCGGTAGAGCGCCTTTTCGTCGCCGGGTTCGTAGTTGTTGTGCTGCCACACGATATCGCCCTTGCCGTCGAGCAGGAAGGTGTGGGGCACGTTGTTGACGTTGAGGGCGCGCTTGAGCTCGCCGTTGGGGTCGAGCAGCACGTCGTACTCCCATCCCTGGCCGTTGACGTACGGGGCCACGCGGGCCACGCTGCGGGGGTCGTCGATGGAGACGGCCACGAGCTTCACGCCGGTCTCGGCCTGCCATTGGTCGTACACCTCGGCGATGGCGTTGAGCTCGCGTTTGCAGGGCGCGCACCAGGTGGCCCAGAAGTTGACGATCACGGGCTTGCCGTCGTTCTCCACGAAGGCCCGGGTGTCCGTGCGCTTGCCCTCCATGGTCTGCAGTTGCACGGCGGGCATGCGGCCCTGGGCCAGGGCGGCGGTGCTCACAAGGGCCGCCAGTCCGGCGGCGATCAGGTATCGCATGGTCATCGTTGCATCATGGAACGGCCTGCGCCCGATGGGATGGACGCAGGCCGCACCGGATCGGTCATGTCATCACTTCTCCAACAGCAGCTTGTGGCTTCCGCGCTTGCCGGCGGCGGTCACGCTCACGTGGTACAGGCCGTTGCTCAGGTGCTGGAGGTCCAGCGTTGCACGTTGCGTGCCGATCGTGGCGTTGATGCCCTGGGCGTGCACCAAGGCACCGAGCCGGTCATGCACCTCCACCTGCGCCACGCCGCTCTCGGGCATGTCGAAGGCCAGGGCCACGCTGCCGTTGCTGGGGTTGGGCATCAGGCCGAAGGGCAGCTCGCCGGCCGCGGCGGCCACCCCGGTGCTGAAGGTGGGCGTCACCACCTGCCCTTGGCGGATCTCCTTGCTGCCATGGGCCTGCAGGAACACCACCACGGTGAGGTTGTCCATGTCCGTCCACAGGTTGTAGTTGCCCTGCGCCGGGTTGCCGTCGCCGAACGTGTAGGACTGCTCCACCGTGTAGGTCTGCCCGGCGAAGACACCGTTGAAGTTGGTGCCGTTGGCGTTGGGCATCATGCGGCGCTGCACGTAGTGGAACTCGTCCTGGTTGGTGGTGCTGGCGGGGTAGTCGTACGAGTTCTCCGTCACCACGATGTGCAGCTTGTGCTGCGCGGTGAAATCGGCGAAGGGGGTGAACTCGACGTTCACGGTGATGGTGTTGCCGTCGATGGTGGCCGAGGCGTCGATGTCCACGAAGGCGGGCCGGGCCATGGCCTCGTTCCATACGGCGGTGCCGTACGAACTCAAGCTGCTGCCCTCCAGGTACAGGTCGGGGATGCCGGTCACCCCGTAGTAGCCCCGGCGGGCGTTGCCGTGCGGGTTGTAGCTGGGGTCGTTGCCGGGGCTGGGCCAGTTCATGTGGTACTTCACCGCGGCGGAGCGGGAACCCTCCTGGTTGGTCTCCATGTTGGTGAGGAAGGGGGCGAACTGCACGTTGAGGCTGGCGCAGGGGCCGCAGGTGGAGCTGGTGAACTGCTCCAGCACGATGGTGCGGTCCACCGAGCCGGTCGCCACGGCCACCACGGAGGACACCGTGTTGTTGGCCGCGACCAGGTCGCCGTCCACGTCGCTCAGGGTCAGGGAGAGGGTATGGTTGCCGACGGTGGCCTCCCACGGTGTGCCGTGGGTGAAGTCGTACGTGGCGCCGGGCGCGATCGTGGCGTTGAAGGTCTGGGACAGGGGGTCGCCACCGTTGAAGGCGTAGGCCACCGTGAAGGAGGTGATCGGGGTGGTGCCGTTGTTCCTCACCGAGCCGATGATGTCGGTGTTGCCGGCGGCCACCACCGCGGGCAGGCCGTTCAGGATGCCGGCATCGGTGCCCAGCACCAGGGTGGCCACCTCCTGGTTGCCGAATGAGCCGCCCGTGGCCATGGCGGTGCCGTCCACCGACACCGTCCAGTAGCCGTTGCCGTAGGAGCAGCACATGCCGTCACCGTACGCGTCGTTCACCGTGATGGTGAGCATGGTGCCGTCGGGCACGCAGAAGTTCACCGGCGTCTGCGGGTAGGCGTTCGGGCTGCCGTGGTTGGAGTACGGGCCGCCGGAGGCGAAGACGGGGCTGCCCCCCGGGCCGGTGACCGTCCAAGTGGTCTCGCTGCCGTACATGTCCGTGGCGATGGACATGGTCACCTGGGTCTCGCCATCGGGGCACTGCGCGTGGGCGCCTGCGCCCAGCAGCAGCAGCAGGGCGGAAAGGAGTAGGGGTCGCTTCATCAGGAAGGGGTTGTGGGGTTGGTGCCGGCCTGCTCGCTTGTAGGGCAATGGGGTGGGCCGATCCGGTCAAATGTAGCGGCGGCAGGCACAACTTGGGCAGTACACTGAGCCAAGCCCTTGGGATCCCAACCCATGCCTACGGCGGGCAGGACAGGCCCGGAAGGCATCCCGCAGTGCGCACGCGTGCCGGGTCCCGGGCTATCTTTGTGGACCATGTGGGGGCACCTCCCCACGAACAGGACCGCATGCCATGACACGTACCCTCACCCTTGCCGGCGCCTTGGTCGCCTTCGGCGGATCGCACGCCCAGTTCATCACCCTGCACCACGGGGAGGAAGTGGTGCCCAACGGCTCCACCTACGTGGTGGAAGGCCCGGCGGACGCCCAGGTGCTGGAGGTCCACCTCACCGCCACCCTCGCCGAGGACTCCGGCCGCACGGTGAACGTGAAGCGCTACGAGCTCTCCGTGCAGCCCGGCACCGCCAACTACTTCTGCTGGTACCTGTGCTATGGCGCCGTGGAGGCGGGCAGCATGCCGCTCTGGGCCGCGCCCAACCAGCACTCGCTCGCCATGGAGCCCGGGGTGCCGCTGGACAACTTCGCCGCCTACCATGAGCCGTGGGAGATCGTCGGCAGCAACAGCTACCGCTATGTGCTGTACGACATCGTTCAGCCGGACGATTCGGTGTGGGTGGACATCGTGTTCAACAGCCTTGCCACCGGGGTGCATGAGCAGGCCCTGGTGCGCACCTTCCAAGTGTTCCCCAACCCGTCCATGGGCCAGGACGTGGCGATCGCGGTGGAGCTGGGGCGCAGCGCGCGCAACACGGCCATCGCGGTGTACGACATGCTGGGCTCGCGGCTGCGGAGCATGCGCCTGGCGCCCGCGCAAAGCCGCATCGACCTGGAGGTGCAGGACATGGCCCCGGGCGTGTACTTCGCCACCA
>JAVFAQ010000232.1:0-5276 GCA_034002325.1 Flavobacteriales bacterium
ACCGACGAGCAGAAAGTGCTCAACCCCAACGACGACGTGAACAAGAGCCAGAGCAGCAACGACACCTACCCCACGGCCATGCACATCGCGGCCTACAAGCTCACCGTGGAAACGACCATCCCCGGGGTGAAGCTGCTGCGCGATACGCTGGCGAACAAGGCCGGGGCGTTCAAGGACATCGTGAAGACCGGCCGCACGCACTTCATGGACGCCACGCCCCTCACCCTGGGGCAGGAGTTCAGCGGCTACGTGCAGCAGCTGGACAACGGCCTGCGCGCGGTGGGCCACGCGCTGGAGATGGTGCGCGAACTGGCGCTGGGCGGCACCGCCGTGGGCACCGGCCTCAACGCGCCCAAGGGGTACAGCGTGCTGGTGGCGAAGAAGATCGCCGCGCTCACCGGCCTGCCCTTCGTCACCGCGCCCAACAAGTTCGAATCGCTCGCCGCCCACGATGCCATGGTGGAGCTGAGCGGGGCCTTCAAGCGGCTGGCCGTGTCGCTGATGAAGATCGGCAACGACATCCGCATCCTCAGCAGCGGTCCGCGCAGCGGCATCGGCGAGATCGTCATCCCGGACAACGAGCCCGGCAGCAGCATCATGCCCGGCAAGGTGAACCCCACCCAGCCCGAGGCGCTGACCATGGTGTGCGCCCAGGTGATCGGCAACGACGTGGCCGTGAGCGTGGGCGGCATGCAGGGCCACTTCGAGCTGAACGTGTTCAAGCCCCTGATCGCCGCCAACGTGCTGCAGAGCGCCCGCCTGCTCGGCGATGCCTGCGTGAGCTTCACGGAAAAGTGCGCAGCGGGCATCGAAGCGAACAAGCCCGTCATCCAGCGCCACCTGGAGAACTCCCTGATGCTCGTCACCAGCCTCAACCCGCACATCGGCTACTACAAGGCGGCCGAGATCGCCAAGAAGGCGCACAAGGAGGGCACCACGTTGAAGGAGGCGGCACTGGCCCTGGGCCACGTGAGCGCGGAGGACTTCGACAAGTGGGTGGACCCGGCGAGGATGTGCGGGGAGGGGTGATCGAGCCCCAAGGCCCCGAACGAAAAGAAGCCCGGCCATGCGCCGGGCTTCTTCATTCTGAAGTGGGATGGGTCACTTGGCCATGGCCAGGCCGCAGTCGCCGAACTTGGTGGCGAGCACCGAAGCGTCGGCCATGTCGGCGGCGGTCATGTCCACCGTGCCGTTCTGCGTGTACACGCGGATGTTGTCGGCATCACCGCCGATGAAGCTCATCACGGCCATGTCGCTCACGTGGCTGTCGGTGTACTTCCAGGTGTGGTCGCAGCGGTCGAACTTCATCACGCGCACTTCGCCGGCCTTCTCGCCGCTGAGCTGCGTGGTGGTGAAGGTGTCCTTGGTGGCCTCGATCTTGAACTGGTCGCCGTTCATGGTCACCAGCTGCATCTCGTGGTCGCCTTCGTTCATGGCCAGCGGGTTGCTGCCGCTCCAGAACTCGATGAGGTTGAGGATCACCACGTCCACGAAAGCGGCGATACCGTACACCGGGATGATGTTCAGCGCATAGAACACCAGCGTGTTCACGAACTTGCCTCCGATGTCGGCGTTCCAGTTGTACACCTTGCGCACCAGTGCGAATTCGCCGAAGCAGCCGGTCTGCGTGATCAGCAGGCTGCCCATGGCCAGGGCGAGGAGGGGTCGTTTGATGATCTTCATGCGTTGTGGTTTTGGGCAAATGTACCCGATGCGGCCATGCCCCATCGGCCGGTGCGCGGTACTCGTCCACGATCGTGGGTTGACGGCGGTGCGCGCTGGATGGCGCCTCACAGGGCCTTGAGCAGGTCCTCGCCGAAGGTGGCCACCTGGTAGCGCCGGATGCCGGGCAGTGCGGCCAGTGCGTCCAGGTCGCCGGGCATGGTGCGCGCCACCTCCATGAGGATCTGGTTGGCCGCCACGATCCCCGGGCGCAGGTCGTGCGCGGCGGTGAGCCGGTCGCGTGCCTGTTTCAACCGCTTGAGCCGGTCCTCGTAGTCGTCGTCGCGGTGCCACCGTTGGGGGCGCGGCACCCGGGGCCACTCCTCCTTGGGCGTGTCCAGCCCGCGTTGCACGGCGGCCATCACCTCGCGGCCGTGGCGCTGGAGCACCTTTTCGCTGAAGCCCTTGCGGTCACGCAGGTCAGCGGTGCGTGCCGGGGGTTCGGTGGCCAGTTGCAGCAGGGCTTCGTTGCCCAGCACCATGAAGGGGGCGCGGTCCATCCGCTCGGCCACCCCTTCGCGCCAGGCATGCACCTCACGCAGGATCGCCAGTTGGTGCGGCTTCAGGGCCTTGGCGCCCTTGATGCGCAGGAAGGCCGGCTCCTCGGGGCCGGTGCGCTCGAAGGTGGCGCCGGAGAGCAGGCCGAACTCCTCCACGGCCCATTCCCACCGCCCCAGCGCCACGAGCCGCTCCTTCAGGATGTCGCGTACGGCGATCAGATGGCTGGTGTCGCCGGCGGCATAGTCCAGCATCGGCACCGGCAGCGGCCGCTTGCTCCAGTCGGCCTTCTGGAACTTCTTGTCCACTTGGATCCCCATGTGCTTGCGCAGCAGGGCGGCCAGGCCGATCTCCGGCTCGTTCACGAGCTCGGCGGCGATCAGCGTGTCGAAGATGTTCTCCACCCGGATGCGGTGGTCGCGCGCCAGGATCCGCAGGTCGTAGTCCGCGTCGTGGATCACCACCTCGGTGGTGGGGTCGGCCAGCATGGTGCGCAGCGGGCCCATGTCCGGGATCGCCAGCGGGTCCACCAGCCAGGTGCGGTCGCGGTCGCTCATTTGGATGAGGCAGAGCCGCTCGCGGTACCGATGGAAGCTCGACGCCTCGGTGTCCAACGCGATGACCTGCTGGGCCGCGATCACGTCCACGCGCTCGGCCAGCACGGCCGGCGAGGTGATCAGTTCGTAGTGGGGCACGGCGGCGGGGCTGTGACTTGGCCGGTCAAACATGCCGTCCGCCGTCCGGTTGCTTCAGGTCGTCCACGAAACGCCTGATCTGTTGTTCATCATGCTTGCGGCACACCAGCACGGCATGCGGGGTGTTCACCACGATGTGGTCGTCCAGCCCCTGCATCACCAGCAGCCGGTCGTCCTGGTTGTGTACCATGTTGCCGCTGCATTCGTAGAGGTGTACGCCGCCGCCCACCACGGCGTTCTGCGCGGCGTCCTTGGGCAGCTGGGCGTAGAGCGAGCCCCAGGTGCCCAGGTCGCTCCAGCCGATGTCGCTCACCACGGTGCGCACATTGGCGGCGCGCTCCATGATTCCGTAGTCGATGCTCACGTTCTCCACCTCGTCGTAGATCCGCTTCACCTGGTCCGCCTCCTGATCGGTGCCGTACCGGCCGGCGCCGCTGTCGAACAGGGCCTTCATCCGGGGCAGGTGCGTGTGGAAGGCGCGGTCGATGCTGGCCAGGCTCCACACGAAGATGCCGGCGTTCCACAGGTGGTCGCCGCTCTCGAGGAAGCGCACGGCCGTGGCATGGTCCGGCTTCTCGGTGAAGGCCACCACGCGCTTCACCTCGGGGGCCACCGTGCCGGGGTCGTCCACGAAACGGATGTAGCCGTACCCGGTGTCCGGCCGGTCCGGTTTGATGCCCAGGGTCACCAGGTGCTCGCCGGCGTCGGCCTGGCGCAAGGCGGTGCGCACGGCATCGTGGAACGCCTGCTCCTTGAGGACGATATGGTCGCTGGGCGCCACGATCATCAGGGCCTGCGGGTCGATGGCGCGCACCACCTGGCTGGCGTATGCCACGCAGGGCGCGGTGTTGCGTCGGTCGGGTTCGCACAGCACCTGGGCCGGCGAGAGGGCGGGGAGCTGCTCGAGCACCAGGTCCTTGTACCGTGCATTGGTCACCACGTGGATGTGCTCCGGCGCGCACAGGGGCAGGAACCGGTCGTAGGTGAGCTGGAGCAAGCTGCGGCCGGTGCCGAGGAAATCGAGGAATTGCTTGGGGCGGTCGGCCCGGCTCATGGGCCAGAAGCGGCTTCCGATGCCACCGGCCATGATCACGCAATGGGTACGTTCTTTCATGATGTTCATCAGGCCCCGCTCAACCCGCCTTCCGCACGATCAAGGGGCCGTTCACATGCACTTCGGCCAGCGGGTCGATCAGGTATACGCGCCGGTCGTTGAGGCAATGGCATTTGTAGCGTTTGCGCAGCTGCGGGCCCTTGACGAAGATGCGGTCGTTGAAGCGGAACACGGCGCGCTCGGGGATCTCCTCGAGCATGGGCCGCGGGTCGCGGTCGTACTTGCGCAGCACGCGCATCAGCTCGTGGTCCGTGCAGCTGCTGGCGGCCGGGTCGCGCAGGTGGGCCTCCAGGGCGGCCAGCACGTCGGCCGGCATCACCGCGCGGCTCATGAACGGCCGCATCAGGCGGTGGTACTCGCTCTTCCACACCGCTCCGTGCGGCGGGGTCCAGCGCCGGGTGCGGACGTGTGTGGTGTAATGGGCGAACTCATGCACCAGGGTCACCAGGAAGGCGTACTTGTTCAGGTCGCCGTTGACGCTCACCCGGTGGGGCTGGCTGCGGGTGGCGCTGCGGAAATCGCCCAGCTTGGTGATGCGCGGCTTGCTGATGCGCACCTGAAGGGGGTGGCGCCGCAGGAATTGCACGATCACGGGCCAGGCGGCGGCCGGCAGGTGCCTCTTCAAGACGTCGGGTCCGGCGGTGGCGTGCATGGGGCTTCGGGGCGGAAGGCCCGCCGATCGGGGCGGGCGGGCCAGGGGAGGGGGTTGCGGGGCCCGAAATTAGCAAGGCCGCCGCGATCGTCATGCACCGTTTGCCGGCTCCATTTGGGGCAGTCGCACTTTTTCTTCTTCCGGTATTTCGACGGCTGCGTGGAGCATGCAGATAACATGCTGATGGTCAGTATGATAAGTATTGCCAAGGGGGCGGTCCGTCGCAGGGCGGGCATGGTGGGTCGCAAGGCTGCGAAGATACGGGACGCCGCCCGGCACCCCCGGGGCCAGGTGCCGCCGGGCCGGGGCGGTGCCGCAAGGCCGGTCTATTTTAGCCGCCTTGAACGATGCGGGTCCTCTTCCACATAGGCCGGTACTTCCTGCTGCTCAAGGACGTGTTCAGCCGGCCCGAGCGCCTCTCGCTCTATTGGCGGCGCACCATGGAGGAGATGGACCTGCTGGGCGTGCGCAGCCTGGGCATCGTGGCGCTGCTCTCGGTGTTCATGGGCGCGGTGATCACCATCCAGACCAAGACCAACATCGACTCGCCGCTGATCCCCCTGTACGTGGTGGGCTTCTCCGCCCGGCTGAGCTC
>JAVFAQ010000233.1:0-5246 GCA_034002325.1 Flavobacteriales bacterium
CCCCGGTCCAAGTTCCATGTAACAGATATGGTGGGCAAGCCCCGGTTCAGTATCGAGGTCAAGGACCTTGAAGACCTGCGCGCCAAGAGGGAACGGGTCAAAAAGGGAGAGCTTCCCGGCACCGAAAAATTCGACTACGTTCGCCTGACCTTCGGGCATTTTGTTCCGGGAACACGCCATCCGGATATCTTCACGATCCAATGTGCCGGGGTCCATGCGTTCATCACATCCACATTGGCCACTGCCATCAATGAGGCCGGGCTGACTGGTTTCGAGATCCTTCCAGTTCTCGATCTTGCGGACCCGGATACGGAATAGTGCATCATCATGTCTTCGCTGAACGCCCTCACTCTCATCACCCCGGAGCCGGAACTCCTCCTCCGCCTCTCCCGCATCCGCGCCGTGCTCTTCGATTGGGACGGCGTGTTCAACGACGGCTGGAAGGACATCGACGGTGGCAGTCCCTTCAGCGAAGTGGGCAGCATGGGCGTGAACATGCTGCGCTTCGCACTGTGGCTGAGGAACGGGGTGAACCCGCCGGCCGCCGTGATCACCGGACAGCTTAATCCCCACGCGGAGCGCTTCGTGCAGCGGGAAAAGTTCCATGCGCTCTACATGGGCTTCATCAACAAGGCGGGGGCCTTCGACGAGTTCCTGCGCGCGCATCAGCTGAAGCCGGAAGAGGTGGCCTTCTTCTTCGATGATGCCCTGGACCTGCCCTTGGCGCAGCAGTGCGGACTGCGGGTGCTGATCGGGCGGAAGGCGGGCGAGCGCTTCACCGCACACGTCACCGCGCGGGGCGATGCGGACATCGTGACGGCGAACAGCGGGGGAGAGAACGGACTGCGCGAAGGCACCGAGGCCGTGATCGAGCTGCTGGGAAATTTCGGCGAGGTCTTCGATCATCGGGCCGCCTTCAGCGATACCTACCAACGCTACCTGCAGGAGCGGAACGCCACGGGGCCGGAGGTGGTGCGGGGCGTGCGGTGAGAGGGGTCTCATCCACACAGGCACCTCTGCCGCAACCATTAAGGATAACTTAATAGTTCGACGGACCACCATGGAGTGCCTGGCTCAGTTTTTAAGGAATACTTAATAACTGAAAAGTGGCGGCGGACCTACACCACAGCCTCCGCCAGCATCCGTCTGAACTCCTCCCTCGGCACTTCCACCGCGCCCAGCGACCGCGTGTGCTCGTTGATGTACTGCGTGTCGAAGAGCGTGAAATCGTTCGCTCGCAGGTGCTCCACGATATGGTAGAAGGCGGCCTTGCCCGCATTGGTCCGCAGGCTGAACATGCTTTCGCCGAAGAAGGCCCGGCCCAGCTTCACGCCGTACAGCCCGCCGACCATCTCCCCTTCCTGCCACACCTCTGCGCTGATGGCGTTACCCTCGCGGTGCAGCGCGGTGTACGCCTCGACCATTTCCTCGCTGATCCATTGGTCGGGGCGATCGGCACAGGCGCGCATCACCTCCGCGAAGGCGGTGTCCATGGTGCAGGTGTAGCCGTGGCTGCGGAAGTAGCGCAGCAGGCGGGCGTTGGGGCGCAGCGTGTGCAGCGGGAAGATGGCGCGCGGGTCGGGGTCATGCACGTACAGCGCTCCGTCATGGGCCATGGGGAACATGCCGCGCATGTACAACTGCCGCAACAGGTGGGCCGTGAGCCGCGGTCGCTCGGCGGGCATCACCGGTCCTTCAGCACGGTGCGGACCACCGGCTGTCCGCGCCCGGTGATGCGCACCACGTAGGCGCCCTCGGCCAGTGCGTGCAGGCCGGTGATGGCATACGGCCCGGTCGCGGTGGTGCGGCCGGTCCACACCGTGCGGCCCAGGGGGTCGTGCAGGGCCATGGTCACCGGCGCGGTGCCCGCGGGCAGTTCCACGGTGAGCCGGTCGTGGAACGGCACGGGGAAGACCTGGAGCGGGGCGGCCGCCGCGTCGTCCGGCACCCCGGCGGTGAGCTGCAACCACCGGTGGGCGGCCATGAAGTTGGGCAGCCCGTGGCCGAACTCGGCGTTGGGCGTGGTCCAGTGCGATGCGCTCTGTCGCACGGCGTGCATGATGTCGTGGGCGGTGCGGTCGGGGTGCAGCTGCCATAGGCAGGCCACCAGCCCGGCCACCACGGGCGATGAGAGGCTGGTGCCGTTCATGCCCGCCACCGTGCCTTCGCCGGTCAAGGCCTGGGTATCGAAACCCATGGCGGTGACATCGGGCTTCACGCGGCCGTCGGCGGTGGGGCCGTGCCCGCTGAACCAGACGTAGCTGCTGTCAGCGAAGACGGCCCCCACGCTGAGGATGTCGATCGCGTCGGCGGGCGCGCTCATGAAGTACCATTCGTCGCCGCCGCGGTTGCCGGCGCTCTGCACGGGGACCATGCCCTTGGCCGAAGCCATGCCGGCGGCGATGGAGATGCGCGTGGTGAGCCCATCGAGCTGGTCCGGCAGGTGGTTCTGCGTGCTGTCATCGAACACGGTGTAGCCCAACGAGGTGTTCAGCACGTCGCAGCCCAGGCTGTCGGCCAGTTCGGCGCCGCTCACCCAGTTGTCCTCCTCCACGATGTACTCGGTGGCCGCGTACTCGGTTCGGACCAGGGCATAATCGGCCATGGGCGCCGAGCCGATGAGCTGGCCGGGCTGCACGGCGGCCATCACCGAGAGCACGACCCGGCCATGCGTGTGGCCCAGGTACACATCGGCGCCGGGCTCGGCCAGGTCGCGCGTCAGCACGATGCCGTCGCGGGCGCGCAGGTCCGCGAAGCCGTCCAAGGTGTCCACCGCATCGAAGCCGCTGTCGAGCACGCCGATGAGCATGCCCTCGCCGCGTGCGTCCAGCTCCAGGTGCAGCAGGTGGCCGTTGAGCATGGCGATCTGGTGCAGCGAGGGGCCGTAGTCGGCATCGCCGCCGCGCGGGCCGCCGCCACCGCCCATGATGCCCTTGTGTACGGGCGCGGGCGAATGTGCGTGCCGGCGGGTGCTGCGCACGTCGGCCACGAAGGGCAGCGCCTCCACGGCCTCGATCAAGGCGGGGTCGCCGGTGCGGATGGTGATGGCATTGAACCATTTGCTGCGGTTGTGCAGCTGCACATCGCCCAGGGCCAGCACGGCGGCGATGTAGGCGGGGTCCACCGGCAGGTCGGTGGCGTCGATGGCGATGCCCTGCGTCTGGCGCCGCTGGATGGAGCGCTCGGACAGGAAAGCCTCCGGGGCATCGATGCTGTAGGGGGTGCCGTCCTTGTCGGTGAACTGCACCCACCAGGTGTCCGGTGCGGTCTGGGCCAGGGCGAGCGCCGGCCATGCGCAGGCCAGCAGGATCAGGTTCCGTAGGTTCATCGTACTGGTCAGTTGCCGTGGGCCACCGCGCTCATCCGCAGGTCGAAGCCGCGCACGGTGAAGCCGGTGATGGCCCCGGTTTGGTCATAGACGGGCTGCCGGTCCCATTCGGTCCACCGCTGCTCCACCATGCCCACGTGGCGGGCGTAGCGCTCGAAGTAGTTGCGCGTGACGATGGGGTTGGGCGGCACGGTGTTGCGCAGGGCCACGGTGGCCGCGTGGTGCGTACCGTTGATCACGGCCGGCATGCCGACCTCCTCCACGGCCACCTCCAGAGCGGGCGCCGTGTTGTACACGTTGATGTCCCACGCGCGGCCTTCGCGCAGCGGGAAGGACAGCTTGAGCCGGCGCATGTTCTCCTCCAGTTTCTCGGCGTACTGCGCGCTGCGTGTGCTCATCCACACATCGCGCGGCGCCCACTGGCCATCGGCATCATGCACGTAGCGCACGATGCGCTGCGCGGGGCGTCCGGCCGGGTCGATGTAATGCTCTTCGATGCGCTCCAGCAGGCGGTAGCTGATGCTGTCATGCACGCCGGCATCGTCATCGCGCCACACGGAGTCCACCTGGTACTCCACCCAGGTGCCCACGGCGATGGGGAAATGGTCGAGGCCGGGATCGAAGGGCGGCACCGGTTCATCGCTGCGGCAACCGGCCACGGCGAGGGCCAGGATGGATATGCCGATGATGCCTCGGTGCGCCATGCGTGTTCAGTTGCGGTCGATGAACCCTCCGCCGATCACATCGTCCCCATCGTAGAAGACGGCACTCTGGCCCGGCGCGATGCCTGCCACGGGCGCGTGGAACTCCACCTTCACCCGGCCATCGACCAGGGCGAGGGTGCTGGGCGTGCCCTTGTCCTTGTACCGGACCTTGGTCACGGCCTCGGTCCCATCGGCCAGGGCGGCCACCTTCTGCAGGTTGGGCCGGCGCACCCACATCGCGGTGCGGTCCAGCTCGTGCTTGCGGCCCAGCACCACGGTGTTGGTCTCGGGGCGGATCTCGGTCACGTACAGCGGCTCACCGGTGGCGATGCCCAGGCCCTTGCGCTGCCCGATGGTGAAGAACGGGTAGCCATCGTGGCGGCCCAGCACCTCGCCGGCGGTGCTCACCAGCTCGCCGTGCGCCAGGGCGGCGGTGGCCTCGGGCTCCTTGCGCTTGAGGAAGCCCCGGTAGTCGTTGTCCGGGATGAAGCAGATCTCGTAGCTCTCGCTCTTGGTGGCCAGTTCGGGGAAGCCGCTGTCCAGGGCCATCTGTCGGATATCGGTCTTGCGGAAGTGGCCGATGGGGAAGCGGGTGCGGGCCAGGTTCTTCTGCTCCAGTCCCCACAGCACGTAGCTCTGGTCCTTGGTGTGGTCCACCCCCTTGCTCACCGTCCAGCGGCCGGTGTCTTCCAATTGCCGCACCTGCGCGTAGTGCCCGGTGGCGATCAGCTCGCAGTCCATCATGTCGGCACGCTTCAGCAGGGCCTCCCACTTGATGAAGGTGTTGCAGAGCACGCACGGGTTGGGCGTGCGGCCCGCGAGGTACTCGCTGGTGAAGTTGCCGATGATGCTCTCGCCGAACTCCTCGCGGATGTCGATGATCAAATGGTGGAAGCCGCGGCTCACGGCCATGTTCCGCGCGTCGTTGATGCTGTCCAGGTCGCAGCACCCGGTGATGCGCTTGCCCCCGCTGGCATCGGCGTAGTCCCAGGTCTTCATGGTGACGCCGATCACCTCGTAGCCCTGTTCATGCAGCATCAGCGCGGCCACGGAGCTGTCCACTCCGCCGCTCATCGCCACCAAAATGCGTCCGTGCTTGCTCACTGTGTCGGTGTTCTGTTCTTCCGTTGTCGATGGTCGACCGCCCGTCCGTCGTCTATTGCTCCTCCCCGGCCACGGACCGCCGCGGCTTCAGCATTTTGGCTTTCTCGTCG
>JAVFAQ010000234.1:0-5226 GCA_034002325.1 Flavobacteriales bacterium
CACCGGCATGAACACCGGGTGCAGCAGGATGGAGACCAGGCGGGCGAGGCGGGGCATGGACGATCAGACGATCAGACGATCAGACGATCAGAAAATTAGATGAACAGACGATCAGACGATCAGAAAATTAGATGATCAGACGATCAGATGGTCAGAAAATCAGATGATCAGAAGATGAGATGATCAGACGATGAGACGATCAGAAGGTGGGATGGTCGGAGTGTACGCCGCGGGGTGCATGGGGCGCGGCGGTCACAGCTGTTTGCGCAGGCGGGCCACGGGTTGGTTGAGCTGCTCGCGGTACTTGGCCACGGTGCGGCGGGCGATGTTGTACCCCTTGCCCTTGAGCAGCGCGGTGAGCTCGTCGTCGGTGAGGGGCTTGCGCTTGTCCTCGGCGTCGATGGCGTCGTTGAGGATCTTCTTCACCTCGCGGGTGCTCACCTCCTCGCCGCTGTCGGTGCTGAGGCTTTCGCTGAAGAAGAACTTGAGCAGGTAGGTGCCGTAGTTGGTCTGCACGTACTTGCTGTTGGCCACGCGGCTGATGGTGCTGATGTCCAGGCCCACGCGCTCGGCGATGTCCTTGAGGATCATGGGGCGGAGCTTGGTCTCATCGCCGGTGAGGAAGAACTCGCGCTGGTGCTCCATGATGGCCTCCATGGTGACCAGCAGGGTGTGCTGGCGCTGCTTGATGGCATCGATGAACCACTTGGCGCTGTCGAGCTTCTGCTTGATGAACTGGAGGGCCTCGCGCTGTTCCTTGTCCTTCTTGTTGCGCTGGTACTCCTTGATCATGTCGCGGTACTGGCGGCTCACGCGCAGCTCGGGCGCGTTGCGTCCGTTGAGGCTCAGCTCCAGTTGGCCGTCGATGGCGAGCACCATGAAATCGGGGATGATCTCCTGCACGGGCTTGGCGGTGTCGCGCGTGGTGTTGCCGGGCTTGGGGTTGAGGCGCACGATCAGGTCGATGGCGCCCTTGAGGGCCTCCTCGTCGATCTCCAGGCGGTCCATGATGCGCTCGTAGTGCTTCTTGCCGAAGGCCTCGAAGTGGCGGTCCAGGATCTGCAGGGCGATGCGCTGGTCCAGGCTGGCGGGCAGGTGGCGTACCTGCAGCAGCAGGCACTCGCGCAGGTCGCGGGCGCCGATGCCGGGCGGGTCCAGGCTTTGCACCTGCGCCAGGGCCTTCTCCAGCTCGTCGCGGTCGCTCATCACGTTCTGGGTGAAGGCCAGGTCGTTCACGATGGCGTCCAGGTCGCGCCGCAGGTAGCCGTCCTCGTCGAGGTTGCCGATCAGGTGCTCGGCGAGCATGCGGGTGCGGTCGTCGATGCGGCGCAGGCTCAGCTGGGAGCGCAGGGCGTCCTGGAAGGTGGTGCCGCCGGCCAGGGGGATCTCGCGCTCCTCGTCGTCCGGCCCGGTGTTCTGCACGTGCAGCTTGTAATCCGGCGTGTCGTCGTCGTCGAAGTAGTCGCTCAGGTCGAAGTCGTCCCGCTCGTTCTCGGGGTCGTCGCCCACGTCCTCGTTCTCGGCGATGGCCTGCTCCTCGGTGGGCAGCTCGTCCTCGGCCAGTTCCTCGCCCTCCTCCAGCGCGGGGTTCTCCTCGATCTCCTGCTTGATGCGCTGTTCCAGTTCCACGGTGGGCACTTGCAGCAGCTTCATCAGCTGGATCTGCTGCGGGGAGAGCTTCTGCTGGAGCTTCTGATATAGACCTTGCTTGAGCATGCGGGACAAAAATACCCCGGTGGGGGCATGTGGGGACGGGCCGCCCGGGCGATCGCATCCGGGACGGACGCCCCCCCGCCTTCGCTTCGTCACGCTGGGCTTTGGCGGGGGACGTACGCAGGCCCGGCCCCGCTCCCGGCGTGCCCGGTCAGGCGTGGTCCGGGTCCGGTCCGGGGCCGCCGGGCCCCTTGCCGCCGGCTTTCCGCCGGAAGGCCGCATAGACCCAGTCCGCGACGAGGTACACCACGAAGGCCAGGGCCAGGATGCCGAAGACCTTGATGAACACCGGCGCCTTGAACAGGTACTCGAAGAACAGGAACACCGCGCCGCCGATGGCGATCGAGCCGATGATCAGCCGGAAGGACCTGTTGTGCGTCATTGTCCTTTCAGGATCGATATCGCCTTGTCGCCGAACACGTTGCCATGGCCGTAGGGCGATCCCGCGCCGTCCCACTTCTCCCATTTCTTCAGCTCGGTGTAGCCCGGATTGTTCCGCAGCGCCTCGGATTCCAGGCGGATCGCATCGGCCTTGTAGATCGCCGAGATGATCATGGCCGAGTCCCCGCGTGCCTTCTCGATCTTGGCATCGGCGAGGTAGCGCTCCTCCTCGGCCTTCTCCTTCGCGGTGAGGTTGCGCTGCTTCTGCGTCTCCTTCTTCTGGATCTGGTCCTGGATGTCCTTCGGCAGCACCACGTCGATGATCTTCACGTAGTTCAGCTTCAGGAAATTGCCCTTGAAGCCCACCTGGATCTTCTCCTCCATCTCCTGCTCCAGCTCCTCGCGCTTGGTGGAATACACCTCCTCGTAGGTGTACCGGCCGATGATGTCCTTGATGGCGCCGCGGGCGATCTCGTCCACGAAGTTCACGTACTCCTCGCGGAACTGCAGGTGCAGGTGCGCCACGTCCTCCGGGATCACGTTGTAGTTGATCGCCACCGACAGGTCGATGTCCATGCCGCTCTTGTCCAGGAACTTCTGTTCGTACTCGTTCGACTTCCGGAACACGTCGTACACGATCATCTTGTTCCAGGGCAGCATGAAGAAGGTGCCTTCGGAGTAGATCTCCGAATGATCGATGGACGGCGAGGAGAAGGGCTTGTAGATGAAGCCGCGCTCGCCCGGTTTGATCGTCGTCCACGAGTTGAACAGCAGGATCACGATGAACAGGCCGATCACGCTCACGCCGATCAACCGGATGCTGGCTCTTCTGTCCATGCGGTAAGGTGTTGGAACGAGCGAGTATAGTGGTTTTCGGTGGAGGGGGGTGCCGATGCGGCATGCAGGAGAGGCCGCCTCCCTCGCTCCGGCAGGCGTGGCATTGCGCACAGGCTTCAGGCCACGCGGGAAGTGCTGCTCGCGGGCAGCCACTGATCATGCTTGCAATGGGCGCAGCAGGGATCGGGCTGATGATGGGTGATCGTATGGCCGCACCGCACACAGCATGCGGGCAGCTGCCGCAGCTCCTGGGCCTTCACAGGGCGGGACAGCAGCGCAGGCGCGAGGGGCAGGCCGGGCACCACCTCGGCATCCGGATGGAAGAAGGCGCTCAGCTCGCCGTCCACTTCGATGTGTACGGACTTCACCTGCCCCAGGTGCTCCACGTGCATGCCGCGCAGGTCGCCGAAGACCTCGCCGGCGGTCCAGCCCTCCTGGTGCAGCAGCTCCAGGTCCAGGTGCCCGTTGCTCATCACGGTCACCACCTCGCCCTCCAGCCACTTGCTCACCCTGGGCTTCCTGCTGGTGAGGACGGTGGCGCCGCGGTACAGCAGCAGCACCACCAGTATGGCGGTGGTGGCCGCCACCATCGAGGCCGCGCCCTTCACGCACTATGTGGATGTGCATGGCCAGGTGCGGGCGGACAAGTCGGCCGCGCTCTTCAGCAACGGCGGGCGCGTGCGGCGGATCCACGTGGCGCCGGGCGACCAGGTGCGCCGCGGCGACATGATCATCAGCATCGACAACGACATGGTGGCCGAGCAGCAGCAGCAGGCCGATGAGGAACATGGCGGCAGCGCGCAGGGCGGAGCCGGCCAGGAACCCCCATTCCTGTTCGCCGAGCATCAAGGTCTTCAGGTCTTCCATGCAGCCAGGAAGGCGCGCTGTGGCCGGCCTCCCAGGGCCGAACGCCCGGGAGCCGGAATTGGTTGGAGACGCCTGGTTCCACCCCCGCCGCATTCGTGCGGATCAGGTGCGCACGGCAGGCCCGTCCCGGCCCGACCCCGAAGGGGGCACAGCATATTGTACCAGCTGATTCATCACAGCTCGGCCCCGAAGGGGTCGCAGCCGATGCTCTACATTGCCTGTCAATGCCTGCACCATGTCCACCTGTTTCAAGCTGCACTACCACATCGTTTTCGGCACCAAGGCGCGCAACCCATGCCTGGACAAGGCGTGGCGCTCCAGCCTTTGGGAATACATGGGCGGCACGGTCCGCGGCCTGAACGGCGTGCCCCACGGGGTGGGCGGATGGATCGACCACGTGCATTTGCTGGTGGACCTGCGGCCCACGCAACTGATCCCTGTATGGTGCATGAATTGAAGAAGGCGTCCACCGAATGGATCCGTACCCGGCACGGCCTGCGCGGCTTCCGATGGCAGGAAGGGTACGGGGTGTTCACTGTGGGTTGGCGCGAGCGGGAAGGGCTGAAACGGTACATCGCCACGCAAGAGGCACATCATGGCGGCAAGACCTTCCGCGAGGAGTTGATCGCCATGTTGCAGGAGGCCGAGGTGGAATTCGATCCGAAATACCTGCCGTAGGGCCCCCAAGGCGCGAACGCATCAAATGCACTGCGAACACCGGCTGCGACCCCTTCGGGGTCTACCGAAGACCGCCTACGGAGGCACCCCGACCCCGAAGGGGTCACAGCCGGTGTTGTTCGATCCTGTTCCGGCAAGGCATCCGATCGGTGCCCCCGCAAAACCCCGAACGCCGGTCCCCTTTTCAGAAGACCGGCGTTCCAGGTTCCAACCCGTGTTCACGCCTGCGTGGCGTCCTGCGCGCGCAATTCCCGCTTCCACTGCCTCCTATGCTTCACCTTCATCACGATCAGCAGCATCACCGGCACCATGATCAGCGTGAGGAACGTCGCGAACACCAGGCCGTAGATCACCGCCCAGCTGAGCGGCCCCCAGAACATCACGTTGTCGCCGCCCATGTGGAAGTGGGGGTCCAGCTCCATAAAGAGGCTGAAGAAGTTGAAGTTGAGGCCGATGGCCAGGGGCACCAGGCCCAGGATGGCGGCCCTGCCTACCGGCAGGCAGGCACGGCGGTGAGCAGCACCGGACGCAGGCGTACCCGCCCCGCCGTGACCAGCGCCTCGCGGGCATCCTCGATGGGGATGATCGCCTCCTCGGGCAGCCCGCGCTGGCGACCGGCCCTGTTGAAGAGCAGGCGCGCGAAGTCCATCAGCACGATCGCGTTGTTCACCACCACACCGATCAGTGAGATGATGCCCAGCATCGTCATCAGCACCACGAAATCCATGCGGAACACCACCAGGCCCAGGA
>JAVFAQ010000235.1:0-5197 GCA_034002325.1 Flavobacteriales bacterium
CGGCGGCGTGCATCAGGGTGCGCCCGCACATCAGCACATCGTCCACCAGCACCACCGTGCGGCCGGCCAGGGTGCCCGCCTCCACGGAGAGTTCGACCTGTACGGCGCGCGGCGCGTCCTTGTCGAGCTTCAGGGATACCAGCTCGATGGGCAGCTCGGTGATGGTGCGCAGCAGGGTGGCCAGACGTTCGGCCAGCACCGTGCCGCGCGGCGCCACGCCCACCAGCACCAGGCCGTCCTCCGCATGGTGTTCCTCGTGCAGCTGGTGGGCGATGCGCCGCAGCTTGCGTTGCATGGTGGCGTGATCGAACACGTCGGTGCGCTGGGCCATGGCGCCAAATTAACGCGGCCGGCCGGTACGGGGCGATCGGGCGAGCGGGCCGCGCAGGCGATGGGGCCGGCCGTAGTGGATGCTCTCGGCCATGCGGTCCCCGCAATATTTCACCACGCGGCCCAGCAGCAGCAGCAGTCCGGGGTCGGTGCGGGTGAAGCGGATGCACGAGCGGCCGTGGTCGTGCGGCAACAGGTCGTGCCGGAACACCTTCAGCAGGTCGTAATGCACGATATGCACCACCATGAAGTGCTTGCGGTCGGCCAGGGCGCAGAAGGCGTGGCCCCGGAGATGGAAGGTGGGCATGCCGGCGGACATGTCGGCGGTGGCCTGCGGCCAGGCCTCGGTGATGACCCGGCGCACCTGCATGAGCGTGTCACGCCGGTCGGCGGCCAGGCCGTTGATGTAGGTGTCGATGGCGTCCATGGGGCGGGGGCACGGCCCGGCAAAGTACCCATCGCCCCGGAAAGCGGCGCCGGGCGGCCGGCCTTGTCACGGCGCCGAATGGCCTTCGGCGGGCACCAGGGGGTTGCGCGGCACCGAATGGCGCACGGGCACGGCCACCGGGACATGCTCGCGGGCGAAGCGCTTGAGGAAGCGCTCGTTCAGGTCGTAGCGCATGAAGCGGGCGGCGACGGGGTCGGGCGCCCACACGTACGCGCGCAGGATCACCATGCCGTCCTTGACCTCCACCACGCGCACGGCCACTTCGGGTTCGCCGGCGGCCACCTCCTCGGGCGAGCGTTTGTCGAACTGCACCGGGTGGGCCATGGCCTCCTGCTGCATGATGGCGCGGGCGCGGTCCAGGTCGGCGTCCACGGCCACGGGGATCTCCACGAACTGGCAGGTGGCCTCTTCCTTGATGCTGCTGTTCACCAAGCGCTCCTCGCCGATGATGGAGTTGGGGATCACCACGCGGCGGTTCTCGAAGGTGATGATCGTGGTGTGCCGCAGGTTGATGTCCTCCACCACGCCGAAAAGGCCCTGCTGGCCCACCTGGATCACGTCGCCCACGCGGAAGGGTTTGAACGACACGATGAAGATCCCGCTGATGATGTCGCTGAAGGCCTTTTGCGCGGCGAAGCCCAGGATGGCCACCAGCAGGCCGGCGCCGGCGAAGAGGGTGAACGCGAAGGAACGCAGCGAGGGGATGGTGTACACCACGGCGAAGAAGGCGCACACCACCACCACGGTGCGCACGGCGTTGCGCAGGAAGCGGTATTGGGTGAACTCATCGCGGCCGCGGGCCTTGCGCCGTGCATAGCCGCGCCGCAGCGCCAGGTAGGTCACACGCTCCACCAGCCAGGCGGCGGCGAGTACGGCCACGATCTTCAGCAGGAGCAGCAGGTCCATGCCGATGTGGCGCAGCAGGTCGATGATGGCGCCGGTATCGGCGGGCGGGGCGGGCAACGGGGCGGGCATGGGCACAAGTGCAAGGTGCCACGAAATTGCCGCGCCGCGCCGCACGGCCGCCCCGGCGCCCGCACGAACGACCAACGATCGCCGGCTGACAACTACCCCGCCACCTGCAGGTCGCCGCGCAGCAGGCTGCCGGCCGGGACATCAACGGGCTGCCCCGCCGCGCGGAACACCTTCATGTCGCCGCCGTGCAGCTGCACCTGGCCGTCATGCACGTGCAATAACGAACCCTCCCGCAGCCCGGCCACGGCCATGGCCGGGTTCAGCGCCAGGTACTCGGCGATGCGCTGGTCACGGCTCTCCCCGCCATGGCCGGGAATGGTGGCCTCGGTGTAGTGCGGGTTGATCTGGAAGGGCACCAGGTGCATGCCGCGCAGGGTGGGGGGCTCCACGATGGGCATGTCGTTGGTGGTCATGATCGTGGGGCAGGCCACGTTGCTGCCGGCGCTCCAGCCCAGGTAGGGGAGGCCCTTCTTCACGCGCTCGGTGATGGCGCGCACCAGGCCGGCCCGGTACAGGTCGCGCAGCAGCAGGAAGCTGTTGCCGCCGCCCACGGCCACGGCCTCCGCGTGGCGCAGCGCGGTCACCGGGTCGCCCTCGGCGTGCAGGGGCACCATTTCCACGCCCAAGGGGCCGAAGACCTCGGCCACCTTGGCGAGGTAGGCATCGCGTTGGGCCTCGGGCGCGGCATGGGCGGCGAAGGCCACGCGCTTCCTGCCTTGGAGGAAGGCCCGCACGTGCTCCAGGGGCCAATGGAAGAACGCCTCGCCGGGCATGGTGGAGTTGGAAAGCAGCAGTAGTTCCATGATGCGATGATACGAAGCCCGGACGAAGGGCCGCGGACCATGGGCGGTCGCCGCCGTCGCCCCGCCCACGGCGCTACGCGAACTGCGCCACGCTCAGGGCGATGATCCGGCAGCACGCCAGCAACTGCTCCTCGGTGATGGTGAGCGGGGGGGCGAAGCGGATGATGTCGCCGTGGGTGGGCTTGGCCAGCAGGCCGTTGTCGCGCAGCAGCAGGCACAGCTCCCAGGCGGTCTTCGGCGACCCGTCGGCGGCGGTACGCGGCTCGATCACCACCGCGTTGAGCAGTCCCTTGCCGCGCACCAGCTTCACGTAGGCGAACTCCTCCACCAGCTTTTGCATCTCGCTGCGGAAGAGGTTGCCGAGGCGTTCGGCGTTCTCCGCAAGGCGTTCCTCCTTCACGATCTCCAGGGCCTCCACGGCGATGCGCGCGGCCATGGGGTTGCCGCCGAAGGTGCTGCCGTGGCTGCCGGGGGTGAACACGTCCATCACGGGGTCATCGGCCAGCACCAGGCTCACCGGGTACATGCCGCCGCTCACGGCCTTGCCCAGGATGGTCACGTCGGCGCGCTCGCCGCTGTGCTCCACGCAGAGCATGCGGCCGGTGCGGGCGATGCCGGTCTGCACCTCATCGGCCATGAACAGCACGTTCTTCGCCCGGCAGGCACGTATGGCGCGGCCGATGTGATCCGCATCGGGCACGAGCACGCCGGCCTCACCCTGGATCGGCTCCACCAGGAAGGCGCACACATCGGGGTCTTCCAGCGCCTTCTCCAGCGCGGGGATGTCGTTGTAAGGGATCACCGTGAAACCCGGGGTGTAGGGCCCGAAATGCGTGTTGCTGTCCGGGTCGGTGCTGGCACTGATGATGGTGATGGTGCGCCCGTGGAAGTTGCCGTCGCACACGATCACCTTCGCCCGGTCCTTGGCGATGCCCTTCTTCTCGTAACCCCAGCGGCGCGCCATCTTGATCGCCGTCTCCACCGCCTCGGCGCCGGTGTTCATGGGCAGCATCTTGTCGTAGCCGAAGGTGGTGCACACGTACTCGGCGTAGCTGCCCAGCCGGCTGTTGTAGAAGGCCCGCGAGGTGAGGGTGATCTCGGCGGCCTGCTCTTGCATGGCCTTCACCAGGCGCGGGTGGCAGTGGCCCTGGTTCACCGCACTGTACGCACTGAGGAAGTCGTAGTACCGCTTGCCCTCCACGTCCCACACATGCACCCCCTGACCGCGGTCCAGCACCACGGGCAGCGGGTGGTAGTTGTGCGCGCCGTACTTCTCCTCGAGGGCGATGGCTTGCTGGGTCTTGGTGTGGCCGGCGGAAGTGACTTGCATGATGGGGCAGGGGCTTGGGGGGCGATGGTCGAACGGTCCCGATGGGGAGCGGCGGCAAAGCTACTGGACCCGACGGAGCGCCACATCCCGCCCCCATGCTACATTTGCGCCCTTGTTCGCGGACCCTGCCCGGTACGCGGCCCCCTGCATGAAGATCAACGTGACCCTTCCGGACGGCTCGGTGCGGACCTACGACCGGGGCGCCACCGCCATGGACGTGGCCCGCAGCATCAGCGAGGGCCTGGCCCGCAACGTGCTCAGCGCGAAGGTGAACGGCGAGGTACGCGACGCCGGCCGCCCGCTGCCGGGCGACTGTACCCTGGCCCTGCTGACTTGGAACGACCCCGAGGGCAAGGCCACCATGTGGCACAGCAGCGCCCACGTGATGGCCGAGGCGGTGGAGGCCCTGTACCCCGGCGCCAAGTTCGGCATCGGCCCGCCCATCGAGAACGGTTTCTACTACGACATCGACTTCGGCGACCGCAGCGTGGGCGAGCACGACTTCGCCGCCATCGAGAAGAAGTTCAAGGAGCTGGCCGCGCGCAAGCTCACCTTCACCCGTACCGAGGTGAGCAAGGCCGATGCGATCAAGTACTTCACCGAAAAGGGCGACGAGTACAAATTGGAGCTGATCGACGGGTTGAACGACGGCGAGATCACCTTCTACACCCAGGGCGAGTTCACCGACCTGTGCCGCGGGCCGCACATCCCCGACACCTCGTTCATCAAGGCCTTCAAGGTCCTGAACGTGGCCGGTGCGTACTGGCGCGGCGACGAAAAGCGCAAGCAGCTCACCCGTCTGTACGCCATCACCTTCCCCAAGCAGAAGGAGCTGGACGAGCACCTGGCCATGCTGGAGGAGGCCAAGAAGCGCGACCACCGCAAACTGGGGCGCGAGCTGGACCTCTTCACCTTCAGCGAGCGGGTGGGCGCGGGCCTGCCGCTGTGGCTGCCCAAGGGCACCGCCCTGCGCGAGCGGCTGGTGGATTTCCTGAAGGCCGCCCAAGAGCGCGACGGTTACGAGCAAGTGGTGACCCCGCACATCGGCGGCAAGGCCCTGTACGAGACCAGCGGCCATTGGGAGAAGTACGGGCAGGACAGCTTCCAGCCCATCGGCACGCCGCAAGAGGGCGAGCAATTCCTGCTCAAGCCCATGAACTGCCCGCACCACTGCGAGATCTTCGCCAGCCGGCCGCGCAGCTACAAGGACCTTCCCGTGCGCTTCGCCGAGTTCGGCACCGTGTACCGCTACGAGCAGAGCGGCGAGCTGCACGGCCTCACCCGCGTGCGCGGCTTCACCCAGGACGATGC
>JAVFAQ010000236.1:0-5194 GCA_034002325.1 Flavobacteriales bacterium
TCGTTGCGGCTGCTGGCGCGCATCACCGCCCTGCACGCGGCCGTGCTCCGTCCCGAGGTGGCCGGCGCTGCCGCGGACAGCATCCACCGGCAGCACGCGGACCTGCTGGCCGCGGACCACCGCCGCTGGGACCTGGAGCTGGACATGGCCCCGCCCGATGCCACCCGGGCCTTGGTGCAGCGCTTCATCGAAGAGCGGCCCGCGCACCTCATGCGCCATTTGGCGGGGCACACCGGCCGGGCCCTGCGCACCGTGCGGCTGGAGGCTCCCGAGGCGCGCACCGGCACCCTGCGGATGGAGGACCTGGCGTTGCCGCCCGGGCGCCACGAAGTGCGCTGCCTGGCCGGGGTGCCCGTGCGGCTGGAGGCCGTCCCCGCCCCGGGGCACGAGTTCGCCGGGTGGAAGGGGATCGATGCCGAGGGACCGGCGGTCACGGTGGACCTGGCGCGGGCGCGGTCGGCCCGGCCCGTGTTCCGGGCGGTGGTGCCGTGATCAGGCGGTGACGGCCGCTTCCACCAGCGAGGCGAACAGGTGCAGCCCGTCGGTGTTGCCCAAACGCTCGTCGGCGGCGCGCTCCGGGTGGGGCATCATGCCGAAGACGTTGCGGCCCGCGTTGCAGATGCCGGCGATGTGCTCCGCACTGCCGTTGGGGTTGGCGTCGTCGGTGATGCGGCCCTCGGCGTCGCAATACCGGAAGATCACCTGGTCGCCCTCGGACAGCGCCTTGAGGGTGTCGGCATCGGCATGGTAGCGGCCCTCGCCATGGGCGATGGGGATGCGCAGGGGCAGGTCGGGCACGGCGCGGGTGATGGCGGTGCGGCCGGTGGCCTTGCGCACCAGCACGTTGCGGCAGATGAAGCGCTGGCCGGCATTGGGCAGCAGGGCGCCGGGCAGCAGGCCGGCCTCGCACAGCACCTGGAAGCCGTTGCACACGCCCAGCACCAGGCCGCCCGCCGCCGCATGGGCCGCCACCGCGTCCATGATCGGGGAGAACCGCGCGATGGCCCCGCTGCGCAGGTGGTCGCCGTAGGAGAAGCCGCCGGGCAGCACCACCAGATCGGACCCTTTCAGGTCGCGGTCCTTGTGCCACAGACGTTCCACGGGCAGGCCCATGACGGTGCCCAGCACATGCGCCATGTCCTCATCGCAGTTGGAACCGGGGAAGGTGATCACGCCGCATTTCATGGCCGCGAAAGTACTCACCACTGCGCCCACAAGGCGCACAGCAGCAACGCCGCCACGAGCGTCTCGCGCGCCCATGCGAAGCGCCGGCCCGTCAGGGCGTGGCCCAGGAAGACGGCCAGCGGCATGGCGGCCATGGCCGGGGGGAAGCGCCCGGTGAGCGCGTGCATCAGCAGCACCAGCACCAGCATGGCGGCCATCAGCCCCATGAAGGAGGCGCGGCGGTTGCGCACGCGCACCACGCTGCGCTGGTAGCCGGCGGCGTACACCGGCACGGCGATCAGGGCCAGCAGGGCGCAGGTGGCGTACAGGGCGATGCGTTGGCCCCGGGGCGGGGCGGGCGGGGCGGGGCCGGGCCATACGCTGCGGAAGGGCTCCCAGTGGCCCCATCCGAAGAGGTGTACGGCGCTCCAGCCCAGGTACAGGGCCACGGCCGCGCCCACCACGGGCACCGCGTATTCGCGCCAGCGGAAGGGGCGGGTGATGGACAACGTGGTGAAGACCACCACCACCAGGAAGAGCCAGGGCAGGAAGAACAGCGCCGCCACCCCCAGCAGGAAGCCCGCCTGGAACAGGTGCGGCAGCACGTTGCCGGCGGGGTCGGCGCGGAACACCCGGCGCATGGCGGCCACCACCAAGGGCATGCCGGCCAGGGCGGGGTCCAGCAGGGCGCCCTGCGCGAAGGCGCCCACCAGCAGCGGGAACAGCAGCGCGGGCAGGTGGGTGCGCTGGTCCAGCAGGTCGGTGTCGTTGGCCAGCGCGGTGAGCTGCACGCACACCAGGCCCGTCACCAGCACGCCCAGCGCCCAGGCCCCCCAGGCGCTGCCGCCCACCACGGCGCGCACCAGCGCGTACAGCGGCATGTGCGCCGTGCCCGTGCCGGCGGGGCCGTCCCACGTGCCCAGCAGCACCAGGGGCACCAGCACCGCCAGCAACAGCAGCACGGCCGGGCGGTTGGTGCGGAACAGGGACACGAGCATGGGGCGCGGACGGGAGGGCGAGTTTAGGGCAATTCCGGGGCTTTCCGTGGCGGCGGGGCCACCGCCGGCCGGCCGGGGTACGCCGGGGCTACCTTCGGCCCCCCATCACAGCATGCACACCACCATGAAATTCGCCACCAAGGCCGTTCACGCCGGCACCGAGCCCGATCCCGCCACCGGCGCCATCATGACCCCCATCTACCAGACCAGCACCTACGTGCAGGACGGCCCCGGCGGCCACAAGGGCTACGAGTACAGCCGCACGCACAACCCCACGCGCTCCGCGCTGCAGAACGCGCTGGCCACCTTGGAGAACGGCACCCACGGCCTGTGCTTCGCCAGCGGCATGGCCGCGATCGACGCGGTGATCAAACTGCTGAAGCCCGGCGATGAGGTGGTGAGCACCAACGACCTCTACGGCGGCAGCTTCCGCCTGTTCACCAAGGTGTTCGCCGACTTCGGCGTGCGCTTCACCTTCGTGGACATGCGCGACCCGGCCCAGGTGCAGGCCGCCATCACCGAACGCACCAAGCTGCTCTGGCTGGAGACCCCCACCAACCCGCTGCTGCGGATCGTGGACATCGCCGCGGTGGCCGCCATGGGGCGCGCCGCCGGTGCGCTGGTGGCCGTGGACAACACCTTCGCCAGCCCCTGCCTGCAGACCCCGCTGGACCTGGGGGCGGACATCGTGATGCACAGCGTGACCAAGTACCTCGGCGGCCACAGCGACGTGGTGATGGGCGCCCTGGTGGTGAAGGACGATGCGCTGGCCGAGCGGCTCGCCTTCATCCAGAACAGCTGCGGCGCGGTGCCCGGGCCCATGGACAGCTTCCTGGTGCTGCGCGGCCTGAAGACCCTGCACCTGCGCATGGAGCGCCACAGCGCCAACGGCCGCGCCGTGGCCCAGTGGCTCAAGTCCCATCCGCGCGTGGCCCGCGTGTACTGGCCGGGCTTCACCGACCACGAGGGCCATGAGGTGGCCAAGCGCCAGATGCGCGACTTCGGCGGCATGCTCAGCTTCACCCTCAAGGGCGACGCCATGGACGATGCCCTGAAAGTGCTCGGCGCCACCCGCCTGTTCGCCCTGGCCGAGAGCCTGGGCGGCGTGGAATCCCTCATGGGCCACCCCGCCAGCATGACCCACGCCAGCATCCCCCGCGAAGAACGCCTGCGCAACGGGTTGAGCGACACGCTTATCCGCCTCAGCGTAGGATTGGAAGATGCGGAGGATCTTTTGGCCGATCTGGCGCAGGCCCTGGAACGGTAGCCGTGGCCGCTGGGCTATTTTTGACCTCTTCACCAGTCCTCGACCTGCAACACCGAATGAAGTACACCCCCCTGCTGCTTGCCGGCATGCTGCTGGCCGCCCAGGCCCCCGCCCAGGCCCCCGACCCCTGCACCACCAACGACGAGGCCCGCCTGGAACGCCTCACCGCCCACGACCCCGCGCTGCGCCAGCTCATGGCCCAGAGCGCCGCGGAGCTCGAGGCCTTCACCGAGGCCTTCATCGCCGGCATGGCCGATGGCGAGCGCGAGACCAAGACCATCCCCGTGGTGTTCCACATCATCCACAACAACGGCCCGGAGAACATCCCGAACGAGAACGTGCATGACGCCATGCGGATCCTCAACGAGGACTTCAACAAGGAGAACCCGGACTGGCCCCAAGTGCAGCCCACCTTCCTGCCCCTGGTGGCCGATGTGGACGTGGAGTTCGTCCTCGCCCGGAAGGACCCCCAGGGCAACTGCACCAACGGCATCACCCGCACGGTGAGCGGCCTCACCCATGAAGGGGAGGAGAGCATGAAGGCGCTGATCCAGTGGCCGCGCAACAAGTATCTCAACGTGTGGGTCTGCGCCAATGCCGGCGGCTCCGGCGTGCTGGGCTACACCTACACGCCCAACAATGCCCAGTTCATGCCCACGCAGGACGGCATCGTGGTGCGGTACAACGCGTTGGGCACCCTGCCCCCGGCCAACTCCGGCTTCTCCCGCACGCTCACCCACGAAGTGGGCCATTGGATCAACCTACAGCACACCTGGGGCGGCAGCAACACCCCCGGCTTGCAATCCAACTGCAACATGGACGATGGCGTGGCCGATACGCCCAACACCACCGGGTACACGAGTGGCTGCAACCTCAGCGCCTCCTCGTGCGACGGCACGCTGGACAACGTGGAGAACTACATGGACTACACCGATTGCAGCCGCATGTTCACCAACGGCCAGAAGGCCCGCATGCTCGCCGCGTTGAACTCGGGCACCGCCAGCCGGAACCAGCTGTGGACCGCCGCGAACCTGGCCGCCACCGGCGTGAGCACCCCCGCCACCCTGTGCGCCGCCGCCATGCTGCCCGGCCCGAAGGTGATCTGCGAGGGCAACTCCATCACCTTCACCGACATCAGCTACAACCTCACCACCGGCCGCACCTGGTCCTTCCCCGGCGGCAACCCCGCCACCTCCACCGCGGCGAACCCCACCGTGACCTACGATACGCCCGGCACCTACAACGTGGTGCTCACCGCCATCAACGGCGCCCAGCAGGTAACCACCACTTCCACCGCGCACGTGACCGTGGTGGCCGGCCAGGACGTGCCCCTCACCGAGGGTTTTGAAACCTACGCCAGCCTGGACGACTCGCCATGGACGGTGATCAATCCGATGAACAGCTCCTTCGGCTATTTTGAACTGACCGACCTGGCGGCGTACGCTGGCACCAAGAGCGCGCGGATGCGGAACCATGCGATGGTCACCGGCCAGGTCCACGAGCTGATCTCCGGCTCCTACGACATGTCCGGCGTGGACGAGATCACCATCAACTACCGGTATGCCTACGCGCGGCGCAACAGCAGCAGCAACGACCGGCTGCGCGTGTTCGTGAGCAACAACTGCGGGGAGAACTGGTCCTTGCGCCAGATGCTCACCGGGGGCTACCTGCTGAACACCGTGGGTGCGCCCATCAGCGGCGGCTTCGTGCCCACCGCGGACCAATGGGCGGGGGCCACGGCCACGGCGCAGGGGTCGTTCGTCGT
>JAVFAQ010000237.1:0-5186 GCA_034002325.1 Flavobacteriales bacterium
ACGGAGAGGCGCATGTAGAACACCATGACCAGCACCAAGGCGAGCAGGGCCACCAGGCCTTCCTTGGGCAGCAGTGGCCGATGGGGCACCGGGATGCCGTACAGCAGGGCCACCACGCAGAAATAGATCACCGGCACGCACACCCAATGGATCGCCTTGTTCACCGGGTCGCGGTGGCTCTCACCGTACTCATCGAACCATTGGTGGATGCTGCGGGCCATGTTCAGAGGTAGCGTTGGTGGATGATGGCGAGGTGGTGCGCGGCGTGGCCGGCGATGACCCAGCCCAGGGCGCGCACGCTGATGGCCTGGCCGCTGGCCGTACCCCGCCGCATGAGCATTTCCGGGGTGAAGCCGCCGAACAGGTCGATGGACGAAAGGCGCAAGCGTGCGGCCTCGGCCACCAGGTCCTCCAGGCTGCGCCGGCCGGCCTCGGAGGCGGGCGCGTAGGCATCCTCATCGAAGCCGGGCAGCGCGGTGGTGTCCTGCCGGGCGAAGCGCAGGGCACGGTAGGCGAACACGCGCTCGGCATCGATCACGTGCTGCACCACTTCCTTGATGCTCCACTTGCCGGGGGCGTACCGGTGCTCCGCACGATCGGGACCCACCAGGCCGATCAACCCGCCGAAGCCCGCATCGGGATGGGCGAGCGCGGCGGCGAGGTCATGGGCGGACGCGGCTTGGACATAAGGCCCGTAATAGGCGGGAAGCTCGTCGGGGCCGGGCCGGTCATGGGCGTTCATGCCGAAAAGATAGGTCGCGCACCGATGCGGCCAACTCCTTCAGCACCTGGTACCAGCCGTAATGGTTCGTCCACCAGGTCCACCGGCCGCACCAGGGATCGGGCAGCGCGATCACGCCCACGCTCCCGGGCACGCCGAGCGCGCGCAGATGGGCACGGTGGGTGCGGCGCGCATGCACGCCGAGCGTGGCCACGTCGTAGGCGGTGATGCCGTGCGCCCGGGCGTGGGCCGCAAAGGTGGCCGCCGAGCTGAAGGTGCGGTCGGTCGTGGCCATGTTCGGCACCGCGGTCATGCGATCGGCGGGCACGCCGTGCTCCGCGAGCCGGTCCATCGCCTCTTCGGCCCGGGTGGGGCGGCCGGGGCGCACCGTGCCGTCGGCCATCAGGAGCCGGGTACGGCGGGGCGGCGCGTGCGCATCGGTGCCGTCGATCGCCAGCCGGCCCACGAACAGCAGGGGCACGTCCGCACCGGAGCTCCCCGTGCTCCGGTCCACGACCCGCAGCGCGCTCACGGGCCGCTCCAACCGCAGGTGCCGGTCATCGGCCCCGGTACCGACCACCCCCGTCAGCAAGGTGTCCGTGCCCGCCACCAAGGCCCAGCGCGACCCGGGCAGTCCGTCGATGCGCAGGTCCACATCCCCGGTGAAGGCCGCCTCCGCTCCCACCTCCACCCCTTCGCCCCGCTTCAGGTAGTACGCGAAGGGCCGCCGGCCGCCGGTGACGAACAGGTGCGTGTACCCGCCTTCATGGAACAAGCGCGCGGCCTGCTCCAGCCCGGCCCGGTGCATCCACCCTTCCACCACCAGCACGGGAGCGCCCACGGGCCGCTGCACGGCGAACCACGGATGGGCGAACAGCACCAGCACCAGCCATCCGGCCGCCGCGGACCAGGCCCCCGTGCGCAGCCAGGGCCTCATTCGTCCCCCTCTTCCAAGGCGGCCTTCAGTGCCAGCAGTTCGGCGCGGGCCTTCACATCGCCGCTCACCAGGCATTGCAGCGAACCGGCCGCGCAGGTCTCGATGGCCCCGGCGACGCGGCCCAGCTCGGCCAGCATCAGGGCCAGCTGGTAGTAGCAGGCGATGTACTTCGGGTCTTCGGTGAGCAGTTCCTCCAGCATGGCCACGGCCTGCTCCATGTCGCCCCGGCGGCGGTGCTCCAAGGCGATGGCGTAACGCAGGAAGCGGTCGCCGGGCTCATCGGCGAGCATGGCCCGCAGCTGGGACAATCGGTCGTTGGCCATGGTGCTCATAGGAAGGGTTCGCTGCGCCATTCGGCCCGGAACACGTCGGCATGCTCCACGCGCACCAGCCGGCCGGCGTCCATTTCGGCGATGCGGTCGGCCACGTGGTAGGCGTCCTGGCGATCGTGGGTGACGATGATGGCGGCGGTGCGATGGTCGCGCAGGATGCCGAGCACCTCCTTGCGCACGGCCATGCGGGTGAGGCGGTCCAGGTCGCTGAACGGTTCGTCCATGAGCATGAGCGCGGGGCGGCGCACCAAGGAGCGGGCGATGGCCACGCGCTGCTGCTGGCCGCCGCTGAGCTCGTGCGGGTAGCGGGCGGCGAATTCGGCCAGGCCCACGGTGCGCAGCTCCTCCAGCACGCGGCGGTGGCGCTCGGCGCGGGGCAGGTGGGCCAGCCCGAAGCCCACATTGTCGCGCACGGTGAGGTGCGGGAAGAGGGCGAGCCCTTGGAAGACGAAGCCCACGGGCCTTTCCTCGGGGGCCACGAAGGTGCCCGGGGCGTTGAGGGCGCGCCCTTGCACCTCGATGCTTCCGGCGGCGGGCCGCTCCAGCCCGGCGATCAGGCGCAGCAAGGTGGTCTTGCCGCAGCCGCTGGGCCCCACGATCACCAGGACCTCGCCCTCGGCCACGCTGAGCGACACATCGCGCAGCACGGGCCCCTCGCCGAAGGCGAATCGCAGGTCATGGATGTGCAGCAGCGGCGGGTTCACGGGCCGCGAAGGTAGGGCCGCACTTAGGGCACGGGCACGGTGGCGGGCACGTCGAGCAGCTCGCGCATGGCCCGCTTGAACCGGGGGAACGTGTACAGGTCGCCGTGGTGCCCCTCGGGGAAGGTGTACATGCGGCGCTCCACGTGCGAGGGCACCAGGGCGTAGAGGCGCAGGGCGCTGTGGTAGGGCACGATGTTGTCGCGTTGGCCGTGGAACACGTACACCGGGCACTTCACGCGCACGATCGCGCGGTCGTTGCGGAACCGGTACTTGAGCAGCAGGCGGTAGGGCAGTATGGGCAGGTAGAAGCGGGCCACGTCGAGCAGGTTGGCGAAGGGCGTTTCGAGCAGGAGCATGCGCGGGTCGAAGCGGGCGGCGAGCGGGGTGGCCAGGCCGCTGCCCAGGGAACGCCCGTAGAGC
The DNA here is from genome assembly GCA_034002325.1 of Flavobacteriales bacterium. Taxonomy (GTDB): domain Bacteria; phylum Bacteroidota; class Bacteroidia; order Flavobacteriales_F; family PHOS-HE28; genus PHOS-HE28. Next base: position 3,115 of record JAVFAQ010000237.1, read on the forward strand.
ACGATGTCCTTCTCTTGCCAGCGGTCCAAAAGCGATCGGTACCAGCGGGCGGCGTCGTCGTGCAGGGCCTTTTCGCCGATCTTGCCCCGGCTCTTGCCGTAGCCGCGCGGGTCGGGCATGAGCACATCGTAGCCCAGGGCGGTGAAGCGCGGCGCCAGTTTGCCCCAGCGCCGCAGCCCGCCGGTGTTGCCGTGCAGGTAGAGCACCACGCCCCGGGGCCGGTGGCAGGGGAAGTAGAGGGCGTGCAGCGGTGCCCCGTCGGCGCCTTCGATCCAGCGTTCCTCGAAGGCGTGGCGGAAACGGAAGCGCGACTTCCGGGCCATGCGGAAACGCACGAAGATGAACCGCTCCTGGAAGATGTGATAGAACAGGCAGAGCACCACGTACCCCGCCAGGAGCACGGCCAACAGCACCAGCACCACCACCATGGGCCAAAGTTACCGGTGCGCGGGGCGGAGCGCCTCACCCGCGCAGGAAGACCAGCTCGCGCGCGGTGCTGTCGGCCGCGCTGTACCGGTAGCCGTCGCCGTCGTAGGCCCGCAGCGGACCGGGTTCCAGCAGGCGGTGGCGGATGATGTGGCGCGCCATGGCCCCGCGCTGCTGCTTGGCGTAGACCATCACCATGCGGTACCCGCCGGGGCCCTTGTCCTTGAACACGGGCGTGATCACCTCGGCCCCCAGCGCGGCGAAGTCGATGGCCTTGGCGTACTCGGCGCTGGCCAGGTTGATGATCACGTTGCTGCCCGATGCGCGCAGGTCCTCCTTCAGCCGGGCGGTGATGCGATCGGTCCAGTAGGCGTAGAGGTTCCGCTTGCGGCCCACGGCCAGCGGAGTGCCCATCATCAGGCGATAGGGCCGCACCAGGTCCATGGGGCGCAGCAGCCCGTACAGACCGGAAAGGATGCGCAGGTGGTGCTGGGCGAAGCGCAGGTCATCGGCGCGCAGCGTGCGGGCGTCCAGTCCGCGGTAGGCCTCGCCGTTGAACAGGAAGGCGGCGGGCACGGCGTTGGCGGTGGTGAAGGGCGGCGCCCAATCCTGGTACCGTTGATGGTCGATCGCGGCCAGGCGGGGCCCCAGGTCCAGCAGCTCGGCCAGCTTCCGCTTGGAGAGGGCGCGCATCTTCCTCGCGATGGGCACGGCATGTTCCAGGAGCGCGGGCCGTGTGGCGCCTTCCACGGTGGGCGGCGGCACGTTGGAAAGGTCCTTGGCAGGGGAAAGGATGGCGAGCATGGTGCGAAGTAAAGACCGTTCAGGCCGGTGCCCGGGCTTTCGCCGGGTGCGCCCATCATCCGTTCGCACCACGGGCCTGTTCACCGGTGGAAGACCGCTCAATTCATGCCGCGTTCCTTCCGGATGGCCTCGTAGGCCTCCTGCACCTTCTTGAACTTCTCGCCGGCGGCCTTCTGCACGTCCTCGCCGAGCTGCGCCACCTTGTCCGGGTGGTATTTCATGGCCATGCGGCGGTAGGCCTTCTTCACCTCGTCATCGGTGGCGCTGGGCACGATCTCCAGGATGGTGTATGCCGCGCGCGGGTCGGCGGTGCGGAACATGGCGCTGAGCGAGCCGAGGTCCTTTTCGCTCACGCCCATGTCGGCGGCGATGCGGCGCAGCAGCGCCAGCTCGGGCCGGTGGATGGTGCCGTCGGCGTGGGCCAGTCCGATGAGGTAGTGCATGAGCTGCAGGCGCGCGGGGTGCGGCATGTGCTGGCGGATCTGCATGCACACCTGGTGTACGGGCACGTCCTGTTTGAGCACATCGCGCAGCACCAGCAGCAGTTGGCGGGCCTGCTCGGTGCCGAACTGCCGCACGAAGAAGCGGCGCACATGGTCCAGTTCGGTCCGGGTCACGCGACCATCGGCCTTCATCAGCGCCGCGGTGAGCACCACCAGGCTCATGGTGAGGTCGCCGCCGGTGGTGGTGGCACGCCGGTGGGCACGCGGCTGCGGTTCGGCCACGGTCACGCCCTCCTGCATGCGGTCCAGCATGGCGCCCACGGCGAAGCCCAGCAAGGCGCCGATGGGCCCGCCGAAGGCCCAGCCCAATCCACCGCCGATCCATTTGTTGTACGCCAT
>JAVFAQ010000238.1:0-5117 GCA_034002325.1 Flavobacteriales bacterium
AGCTCCGGCAGCACCTTCAGCGTCTTGCCCCAGCGGCGGGTGCGGGCCAGGTTCAATTTGGTGTAGGCCACCAGCTCCTCGCCCTGGTCGGGGCCGGTGGTGCGCTGCGCCGCCACCGTGCGGTCGAACAGTTCCATGTAGTCATCCCAGGACATGCCATGCTCCGCAGCGGCGAGCAAGGACCCCGGGGCCATCGGGACGGTCGTGGTCATGCCCAAAGGAACACCGGTGCGGGCGATGCCCCCTTGACCGATGTCAGGCCGCACCATGCACGCCCGCTATGGCGTGGCCGCGGCCTGCTCCTGTTCCTGGAAGCGCCGGACCAGTTCCTCGTCCGTGAGGTCCAGGTTCTGGATCATCATGCGCGCGTCATGGGCGAACGGATGCTCCGGGAAGACGTTGATCACTTTCTGGTACGCGCGCTTGGCCTCGCCCTTGCGGCCCAGGTCCGTGTCCATCACGAAGGCCTTGAGGTAGAGCACGTCGGGCAGCTTGTCCCATCCGGAATAGTCCACCATGATCCGGTCGTACAGCACGATGCTCTGCTCGGGGTCGCCCATGGTGCGGCACACGCTGGCGGCGCGGAACAGGTATTCGGGCACCAGGGTGTCACGCTGGAAGGTGAGGGCGTACCGCTTGTACACGTCGAGCAGGGCCTGCGCGCTGCGCGCATCGAAGCCGCTGCTGTTGAACAGCGAATCCTCCATGGCGGTGATCCGCGCGCGGGCCTCCAGCGGATCGGGGGCGTCGCCCTTCCCGGCAATGTCACCGCCCGGGCCACATCCCATGAGCATCAGCACGCCGGCGAGCAGGGCAGCGATCGTTCCGTTGACGGGTCCGTTCATTTCGTTGGTCATTTGAGGGCGGGGAAGCGCATCTTGTAGCGGGCATCGGTATCGCCCATGCTGATATCGCGCAGCCGGCCCTGGAGCAGGCGCTTCCGCAGGGGCCGCAGATGGTCGGTGAAGAGGATGCCGTCCAAGTGGTCATGCTCGTGCTGCACCACGCGCGCGGCGAAGCCCTCGAGCTCCTCCTCGTGCTCGTTGAACTGTTCGTCTTGGTACTGCAGCACGATCCGCGGTCGCCGCTTCACCTCTTCGCGGATGCCGGGGATGCTGAGGCAGCCCTCCTCGAAGGGCCACTCCTCCCCTTCCTCCTCCACGATGTACGGGTTGATGAACACCTTTTTCAAGCGCGGCTCCTCGGCGGCATCCTCCGGCGCCTGCTCGGCATCGGGGTCATCGCTGTCCGCGCCGGCGTGCGTGTCCACCACGAACAGGCGGATGGAATGGCCCACCTGGGGGGCGGCCAGGCCCACGCCGTTGGCCGCGTACATGGTCTCGAACATATCGGCGATCAATTGCTCCAGGCCGGGGTGGCCGGGTTCGATCGGCCGGGCCTCCTTGCGCAGGACCGGGTCGCCATAGGCACGGATGGGTAGGATCATGGTCGGGGCCGCGAATTTACCGTATGGCGGCCCATGCACCACCGAGGAACGAGGAGCGGCGGCCCCGGCCGGGGCCGCACGCAGCGACCGCAGGCCACCCGCCGCCACGCCCCTGCGCGCCAACGGCTACCTTCGCGGCCGCAACGAAACAGGTAAGACCGCAAGCAAGGAACCATGGCGAAGATCAAGGTGGCGAACCCCGTAGTGGAGCTCGATGGCGATGAGATGACCCGCATCATCTGGAAATGGATCAAGGACCAGCTGGTCCTTCCGTACGTGGATGTGCCGATCGAGTACTTCGACCTGGGGATCGGGAGCCGCGACAAGACCGACGACAAGATCACCGTGGACAGCGCCAAGGCGATCCTGAAGCACAACGTGGGGATCAAGTGCGCCACCATCACCCCCGATGAGGGCCGCGTGGAGGAGTTCGGCCTGAAGCAGATGTGGAAGAGCCCCAACGGCACCATCCGCAACATCCTCAACGGCACCGTGTTCCGCGAGCCGATCGTGATCAGCAACATCCCGCGCTTAGTGCCCGGCTGGACGCAGCCCATCGTGATCGGCCGCCATGCCTTCGGCGACCAGTACCGCGCCACCGACGCCGTGATCAAGGGCAAGGGCAAGCTCACCATGACCTTCACCCCCGAGGACGGCGGCGAAACGCAGAGCTGGGATGTGTACGATTTCCAAGGCGGCGGCGTGGCCCTGAGCATGTACAACACGGACGAGAGCATCGAAGGCTTCGCCCGCAGCTGCTTCAACCTGGCCCTCACCAAGAAGTGGCCGCTCTACCTCAGCACCAAGAACACCATCCTGAAGAAGTACGACGGCCGCTTCAAGGACATCTTCGAGGAGGTGTACCAGAAGGACTTCAAGACGAGGTTCCAAGAGGCCGGCATCACTTACGAGCACCGCCTGATCGACGACATGGTGGCCGCCGCCATGAAGTGGAGCGGCGGCTTCATCTGGGCCTGCAAGAACTACGACGGCGATGTGCAGAGCGATACCGTGGCGCAGGGCTTCGGTTCGTTGGGCCTGATGACCAGCGTGCTGATCACCCCCGACGGCAAGACCATGGAGGCCGAGGCCGCGCACGGCACGGTGACGCGCCACTACCGCCAACACCAGCAGGGCAAGCCCACCAGCACCAACCCCATCGCCAGCATCTTCGCATGGACGCGCGGGCTGGCCTTCCGCGGCAAGCTCGATGGCAACCGGGCCCTGGTGGATTTCGCCACCACCTTGGAGCAGGTCTGCATCAGCACCGTGGAAAGCGGCCGGATGACCAAGGACCTGGCGCTGTGCATCCACGGCGACAAAGTGACGCCCGAGCACTACCTCACCACCGAGCAGTTCATGGACGCCCTGCGCGAGGAGCTGGAGCGGCGGATGTGAGCCGTACGGAACGAACGGAAGGAAGGGTCCCGCGCAGGACCCTTCCGCGTTTCCGGGCTTGCCACGATGCGCCGGGCGCCGCACCTTCGGCGCGCCATGGCGCCCCAACGCACCTTCCCCACCCCGCCTCACCGGTGGCACGGCGCGATCGGCGTACTGCTGCTGTTGATGGCCGCCTGGTGCAGCACGGGCCACCACAGCGAGGACGAGCACCACCAGACCCTCGGCCTGGCGCTCACCCGCGCGGGCGCGCCCACGGCCGAGGCCGTTTGGGAGCACGGCGAGCGCATCCGCGGCAGCGCCCTGCCGTGGATCGCCACGGGCATGCTGGGGGCCACGGGCGCCATCGGCCTCACCGACCCGTTCACGCGCACCGCCCTGCTGCGCCTGCTCACCGCCCTGCTCGCCTGCGTGGTGGTACACCGGGCGCTGCGGGCCACCATGCACCGGCTGCCCACCGGGCTGCACGGCCCTTACCGGCTGCTGGCGTCCGGGCTTTGGTTCCTGCCCTTCCTGTACGTGCGCTTCGCCTCGGAGACCTGGGCCGGGCTGTGGTTGCTGGCCGGCATCGCCCCGTTGGTGGCGCCCATCGCCCGGCCCCGTGCAACGGTGTGGGCGGGGGCCTGCTTCGCGCTGGCCGTGTGGGTGCGCCCGCCCGTGGCCGCCGCCGCAGCCGGTATCGTGGCCTGGTGGTGGTACACGCGCCGGCCCACCGGGAAGCACATCGCCCTTTTCGTCGTGGCCGCCATGGGCATGCTCGCCCTCTCGGTGATCGCGGACAGCATCTTCTACGGCACCCCCACGTGCAGCATCCTGCGGTACACGGTGATGGGCTTCACCGGGCATCCTGACCATGACTTCGGCCGCCTGCCCTGGTGGTACTATTTCCCGTGGATCGTGAAGTACGCCGTGCCCCCGGTGGGCCTGTGCATCCTGCTGGCCTTCGCCATGCTGCTGCGGAAGGACCGCGGCCATCCGCTGGTGTGGGCCATGGTGCCGTTCATGCTGCTGCACATCGCGTTGCCGCACAAGGAGCTGCGCTTCCTGTACCCGTTGGCCCCGCTGGTGCCCTGGCTGCTGGTGGAAGGCTGGCGGCATGTGCCCCGGCTGCATCGGCGTGCGATCGCCCGGCCCTTGCTCGGGGTGCTCATCGCCTGCAACGTACCCGCACTGGCGGTGGCCGTCCTCACCCCGGCCGGCAATGGCCGCACCGCGCTGGCCGGACACCTGCACCACACCGGCCATGCACGAGCGCCCGTGGCCGCCATAGCACCGGACCATGGATGGCGCCTCACCGTGCCGCGCTTCTATCGCCCGCATGCCCCGGCACCGGTGATCGTCTCCCGCACACCGCCCGCCGACGTACACTTCGCGGTGATCGCCGCCAAGGCCCCGGGGCGACCGCCCGGCTTCGTGGCGGTGATGCCCGGCCAGCCCCCCTGGGCCACCTCCCTCCTGGAACTCTACCACTGGACGGAATGGCGCGGACCGGCCGTGCTGCTGCGCCGGGCGCACGGTGCATCAGCGGTGCATGAAGAAGCGCTCCACGGCGCGGCCCTCGGGGGCGGTGGCACCGGTACGGGGAGGTAGGTGAACGGTGCAAGGCGATGGAGCGGGCGATCGCACCGTGCGCCCGTCCGGGGCGGAACGGCACGGACTCACGGCAGGTGCCGCCGCGCGGTGAACGCGAGCCAGAGGTAGCCCGTGGCGCCGGCGATGGTACTGGCCACGAGGATCCCCAATTTGGCCTCTGTGGCGAACCGGGGATCACCGGGGAAGGCCAGCTCGTTGACGAAGAGCGACATGGTGAAACCGATGCCCGCCAGCAGTCCCGCACCGACCATGTGCCGCCAAGTGACGCCCGTGCCCAGGCGCGCCCCCGCGAGCCGCACCATGAGGAAGCTGGCCAGCAGCACGCCCACCGGCTTGCCCACCAGCAGCCCCAGGCCCACGCCCATGGGGACCGGCCGGGCCAGCGCCGGGCCCATTTCCTCCGGCAGCAGCACACCCGCGTTGGCCAAGGCGAACAGCGGCAGCACCACGAAGGTGACCAGCGGGTGCAAGGCGCGCTCCAGCTGCTGCAACGGTGTGGCGGCGTACGTGCCCAGGCGGGCCATCTGGGCCAGGTCGTGCATCTGGTCGGCGGAACGGATCCCCTTCACCGGTGAACGGCGTTGGGCGAAGCGCGCCACGTACTGGCGCATGCGGCGCACGAAGAGCTCCTCGCGCACCTTGGGCACCGCCGGGATGGTGAAGGCCGCCAGCACACCGG
>JAVFAQ010000239.1:0-5094 GCA_034002325.1 Flavobacteriales bacterium
TTCCACGGGCCGCTGCCGTCCTGCAGGTAGGTGTAGCGGTACTGGGGCTCGTTGTCATCGTTGTAGGTGATGTACGTGGCGGTGACGATCCCGCTGGTGGAGACCACTGCGCCGTTGTAGGGCGAGTCACCGTTGGGGTTGGTGGTGAACTGGATGTCGTAAATGCTCACTTCGTTGATCCCGCCGGAGGAGGTGATGGTCACATCGTCCACCACCACGTGGTCCGGGGCGGAGGTGCTGCGCACCGAGAGGATGAACTCGGCGATGTCCGTGTTGTTCACCGCGGCGATGGTCTGGCTCACCTGGGTCCAGGTGCCGGTGGCCGTCGTGTAGGGGCTGTACGGGGAGTAGCCGCTGCCCGACTCGCGATCATCGAACAGGCCCACGCGGATCTCGCCGGCGCCGCGCACCCAGAAGCTCACGGTGTATTCCACGCCGGCCTCCACGGTCAGGGGCTGGGTGGTGTAGCGGCGGTGGGAGGTGCCGGGCACGTCCAGCCCCAGTGCGAGGGAGCCGCCATGCACGTTCTCGGAGACCTCGAAGGCGGTGATGCCGGTGGCGTGGGTCTTGCTGCCGTTCCAGTCGTCGGGCGCGCCATCGGTCCAGTTCTCGAAGCCGCTTTCCAGCACCTGGGCGTGGGCCCCGGCGGCGATCAGCAGCGTGGCAAGGAGTAGTGTCTTTTTCATCAGCGTGGTTGTTGGGGGTTCGTTGGAAGGGGGATGGGCTCACTGCACCAGCACGTCGTCCATGCGGTACGTGGTGGTGTTGGTGTTGGTGGCGTTGTACTTGAAGCCGATCACGAAGGGCGTTCCGGGGTCCAGTGCGGGCAGCGCTACGTTGCCCGAAGGTACCCATTCGCCCACGGGGTCGCTGTCGCCGGCCCAGGTGATGCCGTCCACCGCCTGCCAGGGCGCGTTGGTCACCGCGGTGCCGTCGGGCAGGTTGATGTCGGTGCTCACCCACGCGCTCAGGCCGTCGTGCGCCCACGCGGTGCCCAGCGCCGTCCGGAAGGAGAGCGCCATGCCCGGGGTGTAGGTGATGGGCGGGGAGATCAGCCACGACTCGCTCACCGGGTCGAAGCTGGCGCGGTTGGCCACGGCGAAGTGCTCATCATCGGAAACGCCCCCGCGCCACGGCCGGCTGCCCTGGGTGAAGAGGTTGATCCAGCATTCCACCAACAGGTCGGTGTTGTTCTGGGCCAGGTCGAAGCCCTCGTCGATGCCGGCCACCGGGTCGCACTCGTTCATGCCGCAGCGCGGACCGTTGAGCTGCACTTCGTTGATGTCGCGGATGAAGAGCTGCATGGTGGTGTTGAACACGCCCACCACCGCCACGAAGCTGCCGCGCCCGTCGGGGATGGGGCTTCCGGCGAAGTTGGCGTAGCCGCTGTTGCGCACGATCACGGTTTGGCCCGCGCAATTCTCCAGGGTGCGGTTGAAGGTCTGCTGGGTCACCGGGTCGGCGTAGGTGTGGGCGGTGTCCGCGGCGATGAACTGCACGTTCTCCAGGCGTATCAGGCGGCCCTGCATGGCGGGGGTGATGTCCTGCACGTTGACCGTCTCGGGCTCCTTGTGTACCTGGGTGGCCTGCTTCACGATGTTGTTGTCCACGTCCACGCTGTCCAGCTGCAGCATGCCCTGGTAGGCGCTGAGCACGGTGCCCTTGAGCACGATGCGCACGCTGTCGCCCTGGTACAGCCCGCCCGAGGTCTGCAGGCGCAGCACGATGGCGGCGGTGTGGTCCTGCACGTACACGTTGCGGTACAGGTTGCCGCTCTCCTCATCGGCGGTCACCACGGCGTACACCGAGCTGTCGCCCGTGAACTTCACCGGCACGCCGGGCACCTCCAGGGAGCGCAGGTCGGCCACGGTGAGGATCTCGCCCACGGGCAGCACGCGGCGCGGCGGCGAGTCGAACTCCTTCTTGCAGGCCCCGGCCGTGAGGGCGATGGCGGCCACGGCGATCAGGTGATGGATGTGCTTCATGGGTGCGGGATCGGGGGTCAGAAACTGAAGGTGACCATGGCGAAGTAGTTCCGGCCGAAGAGGTAGCTGTACTTGGGCGGGAAGCGGTCCACGTCCATGCGGTCGTAGCGCAGCTGCTCGAAGCCGCCGATGCGGAAGTCCTGGTCGTCCAGCAGGTTGCTCACCGTGAGGTTCACCGCGATGCGGTAGCGGCCCTTGAGCATCCACGACTTGCCGGCGAACAGGTCCACCGTGGCATGGTCGTCCAGCTCGGTCTGGCCCAGTAGCGCGTCCCATTGCGGGTCGGCGGTCACCAGGTTGCGCAGGGCCTCGGCGGTGCGGCGGTCGGGGTTGGGGTCCAGGTGGATGCTGCTGAACCAGTTGGCGTTCACCCCGGCGAACCAGTACTTGGGCGAGTTGTAGCGCAGGCCCAGGGAGGCCGCGGTCTGGGGCATGCCGCCCACCTTGTAGTTGTTCCAGTACACGGTGCGGTCGGTGGCGAACACCTCGGGGCTGTTGTCGCGCGTCACATTGGCCTTGGGGCGCGATGCGTAGCGGTAGTCGCCCCCGGCGTACACGGCGGTGAGCTGCCAGGTGCTGGTGAGGTTGGCCTCCACGCCGAGCTCCACGCCCTGGTGTACCTGGTCCACGCCGCTCATGGTGTAGTTCACCAGGGTGAAGTATTCATCGTGGTAGAAGCTGCGCGACCAGATCTGGTCCATGATCTTGGCGTGGTACAGGGTGGCGCGGCCCTTGAGGCGGGGGAAGCGCATCACGTAGCTCAGGTCCGCGGACCAGGCGCGCTCGGGGGTCACCCCGTCGATCAGGCCGTCGCGCGTGCGGGGCGAGATGTAGCCGTTGCGCGAGCTGGGCGGCCGCACCTGGTACATGGCGTTGGCGCTCACATAGTGGCGGCCGGTGATCTTGTAGGTGGCGCCGCCCTTCGCCCCGTAGTGCAGGTAGCCGTGCGTCTCGCCCTTGCCGAAGGAGGTCTCCGGGAAGCGGCCGTTGCGCATGCGGCTCTCGCGGACGAAGCTGGTGTATGCCAGCTCGGCGCCCGCGTAGGTTTCCACCCGCTTGAAGGTCTTCTCGTACTGCACGAAGGCGTTGTACAGGCTGGTGATGATGTCGTAGTCGTAGCCGAACACGTCGCCCCGGCGCACCGTGCGGTTGGGCGTGGCCAGGTCGTTCTGCGCCACGTCCGGGTCGTTGAAGTCCCGCTCGGCGAACTGGTCCACGTCCAGCCAGAACTCCCCGCCCAGCAGGTCGTCCACCACCTTGAAGTAGCGGGTCTTCTGCCGGTGCAGGCTGGCGCCGTAGGTGATCCGGGCCGCGCCGTCGAGCTCCTTGCTGTAGACGGAGTTCAGGCCGATGCGCACGGGGTCGGTGCGCACCTCCTCCAGGATGTACTTGCTGCGCAGGCCGGTGAGGTCGGCGCCTGTGCCGTCCGCGTTCTCCACGGTGAAGAGGTTCTTGCCGTTGGCGAAGTAGAGCTGGTCCCAATCGATCTGGCCCAGTGAGCCGTTGCGCCAGCCTTGGGCGAGCATGGCGGCCCGGGCGGGGTCGGTCTCGGCGTAGTAGCTGGGCAGGTAGCGGTAGTAGTCGGGCCGCGGGTCGCGGGCGTCGTTCCAGTTCAGGCGCGTCTGGCCGTCACGGCCGAAGGTGTAGAAGAGCGAGGTGTTCCACGTGGCCTTGTCGCTGGGCCGGTGGTTGTGGCTCAGCATGAACATGGGCTTGTGGTCGAAGGTCATCCGCGCGTTGCGCACCTGCCCGTCCTGCCAGCCCCAGTTGGGGTTGTAGAAGTTGGTGCCGGCCAGGTCGTAGGCCTCCTGCTGGGCGATGCCCGAGCGCCCCTGCACGATGGGCGCCCCGAAGGCCACCAAGCTCACCGAATGCCGGTCGTTGATCTTCTTCTCGGCCCCCAGGAAGTAGGCGTAGGCGTCGAAGGAGGTGCCCGGCACGTAGCCCTCCTCGGCCCAGCGGCGTGAACCCGACGCGCTGAAGGCCCAGCCGTTGGCCTGCATGCCCGTGTTGTAGGTGGCCATCACGCGGTTGCGGTAGGCGCGGTTGGTGCTGGCGTACGATACGCGCAGGCCCTTGCGCAGCTCGGTGGGGCGCACGTCGATGTTGGTGTAGCCGCCCAGGCCGCCGAAGTTCACGCGGGAGGGGCCCAGGCCGGCGCGCACCTGCATCCAGCGCGTCACGTCGTTCAGGCCGCCCCAGTTGCTCCAGCTGGCCCAGCCCAGCTCCAGGTCGTTCATGTACACCCCGTTGATGCTCACGGGCATCTGCTCGGAGTCGAAGCCGCGCACCCGGAAGCGGGCGGAGCCGAAGTTGAAGCCCGCGGTGGAGGTGAAGATGTCGCGCGAGGATTGCAGGATGCCGCTGATGTCCTGGTTGCCCAGCTCGGCATCGAGGTCGTCGGCGGTGATGGTGAACACCGGCGTGCGGGGCTGCACCGCGGCGGCCGTGGTGTCGGGGTCCTGGCGCACCCGGGTGCTGTCGGTCTGGGCGTGCGCAGCGGGCAGGGCCACCAGCAGGCACAGGCCGGCGAGGGTGCGGGGGGAAGGCAGCGGCGTACGCAGCGGCGATCGAGGGGTCCGGGTCATGCGGAACAGGTACGTGGGGCGTCCCGGACCTGGGGTCCTGAAGAACGGCCGCAAAGGTATGCGCCCGGGCCCAAGGCCATGTTGCCGGAATGTGATGCGGCAGGGGGGGCGGTGGCGAGGGCGGCGCGGTGGAGGTGCGGTCTTGCCCAGGTGCGCCCCCTCACCCGATCGTCCACGTCTGTTCCCCGCGCAGCAGCGTGTCCAGGTCCCCTTCACCTTTCTGCTGTTTCGCCAATGCCACCTGCGCGTTGATCTTGGTCTCGTGCGTGGCGCGATCGTTCACGAAGAACACACCGAAGGGACGGGGCAGTGCGCCCTCCTTGCGGGGGTCGTCGAAGATCCGCACCAGCAGGCTGGCCTTGAAGCTGTCGCGCTCGTCGTGGACCCACAGGTCGTCGGTGGTGTGCGTGCCGTCGGTGAGGTCCACCATCACCGGGGTGAAGCCGTCGAGCTTGATGCCCTTGGTGCCCCCGGCGTACACCAGCGGCTTGCCGTGCTCCACGAAGAGGGTGTTGGCGGCC
>JAVFAQ010000240.1:0-5090 GCA_034002325.1 Flavobacteriales bacterium
TGCAGGGTGCTGAAGGCGATGCGGTCCAACTCCTTGAGGATGCGCTCGGGCGAGTCCCGGCCGAACTCCTTGACGGCCTGGTTCAGGCTGCTGTGCGCCACCAGGCTCATGAAGGCCCCCGGCACCCCATGGCCGGTGCAGTCCACGGCGGCGAACAGCACACGGTCGTCCACCTTCTCCATCCAGTAGAGGTCGCCGCTGACGATGTCGCGCGGGGCGAAGAACACGAATGATTCCGGGAGCATCTCGCGCAACCGCTCCGGCGGCGGCAGGATGGAGCCCTGCAGGCGCTTGGCGTAGCGGATGCTGTCGGTGACGTTGTTGTACAGCTCCTCGATCTTGCGGCTCTGGCGCTCCACCTCCTCCTTCTGGCGCAGGACCTCCTCGGTGCGCTTGGCCACCTTGCCCTCGAGCACGCGCTCGCGTTCGCCCAGTTCATCGCGCATCTTCAACAGGGCGTGGCCCAGCATGTCCTCGTCGCTCAGCGGGCGGTAGGAGGCGGTGAAGTCGCCGGCGGCCACCGCGTGGGAGAATTCGGTGGTGCGCCGCAGCCCGTCCACCAGCAGGGTCAGGGCCTTGTTCATGTCGCCCACCTCGTCGTTGGTGGTGCGCACCTGCCGGGTGGGGAACACGCCCCGGGCCAGGTTCAGGAGCACCCCGCGCAGGCGGCGCACGGGCGAGACGATGCCGCGCACGATGACGAAGGCGACCACCGTGCCCACCACCACCAGGGCCAGGCCCAGGTACAGCACGAAGAAGCGCAGGGAGTTGAAGCTGCGGATCATGCCGCCGCTGAGCTGCCGGCGCTTGTCCTCGAGCATGTCCAGCAGATGGTCCAGGCCGGCGAGCACCGCCTCGTTCTGCTCGTCCAGCATGCCGCCCTCCTCGGCCATTTCGCTGCGCTGCATGTGCAGGATCGGGTCGCTGTAGCTCTCGAGCGAGGGCAGCATCCGGCGGATCTGCTCGTGCTGGGCGAGCATGCCGTCCATCTCGCCGATCACCCGCCCCATCAGGGCCACCTCCTCGGGTTCCCAGTAGGCCATCAAGGTGTCCACCCGGTCCATCAGCCGGGGCAGCTCCTCGCCGGTCAGGGCCAGCAGGGCGGTCTTCTCCGGGGCATCGGCACGGCTCTCCAGCAAGGCCCAGTGCTTGATGAGCATGTGCGCGTTGGTGGTGAGGTTGCGCAGGCGCACCAGCACGTCCACCGAAGGGGAGTACACCTGGTTGATCTGCTCATTGATCGTGCGGCTGCGCTCCAGGGCCGTGTTGGTGAGCACCACCACCACCAAGGCGAAGAAGATGAACAGGCCGAAGCCCGAGCCGATCTTCCTGCCGATGGTGAAGCGCATCCCCATGGCCGCGGCTCAACGGTCCGGCACCAGGGGCACGATGGCCTCGTATCGGCGCCGGTACTCATCGGTGCGCTGTTCGTCCCCCAGGCTGTAATAGATGTTCTCCAGCCCCAGCAGGGTCTCGGGGCGCTCGGGGCGCAGCTCGTGGGCGCGCAGCATGAAGGGCAGCGCGCGCTGGAAGAACTCCCGGCTCACCTCCTGGATGCGCTGCAGGGTGGGGATGTCATCACCGGCGTTCACCGCGCGGATGGCATGCACCGCCCGGTTGTAGTACAGGGTGGCCATGTTGTAGTTGGCGCCGTAGTTGTCCGGGTCCAGTTCCAGCGATGCACCGAAGGCGCCGATCGCCAGGTCGAACAGGTCGGTGCGCGTGCGGTCGCGGATGTACATGGTGTTGTACAACGAGCCCAGGGCATTGTTGAACTCCACGTCCCGTTCGTCCAGCCGCGCGTTCGGGTCCAGGCGGAGCATGGCCGCACGGTACCCGCGGTAGTGCGCCCGGGCCTGTTCGGGCTGCTCCACGCCCAGGGCCCGCGCCGCGTCGTTGAAGATGGTGCGCGCGAGGAAATCATAGGCCTGGGCGGCGTTCTCGCGGTACACGCCTTCGTGGTCCAGGGCCAGGCAACGCAGCAGGCTCACCATCGCCGAGTCACGCATGCCGGTGTGCTCCTCGGGCCGCGGCGACTCCTTGTACAGGTCCTTGTACACGAAGCCCCGCAGCAGCCAGGTCTCGGGGTTCCCGGCGGTGCGCGGGTCGTCCAGCGCATGGTCGATGGCCCGGCGCGCGGAGTCGAGCTCGCCGGTCTGGAACCAGCGCAGCGCGTCCATCAGCGGGTCGCTCTGGGCCGTGGCCCAGGCCGTGGGCGCCAGGCCGCACAAGAGAAGGGCTATGCGCAGGGCCGTGCTCATTCCAGTACGCGGTGTGCCAGGTTCTTCAACGTGGAGCCCACCACCAGGCCGTGCTTCTGGGTGTTGGCGATGCTCAGCTCGTACTTCAGCAGGTTGTCCACGTGCACGAAGTTCACCGCCGCGCCGTCCTCCAACGCGCCCGGGTACTCGGTGACGATCATGGTGGCCTGCCGGTCCAGGTTCTTGTATATCGCCGGTAGCAGTGTCAGCTCCTCGCGGGACACGAACAGGATGTGGCAGCGGTCCACCGAGGCGGATCGCGGCAGCTTGCGCACTTCGATGGGCTGCCGGCCGATGGTGCGCGTGGAGTACTGCTTGATCAGCTCCTGGTACAGGTTGGCCCCGCCCAGCACGCCGATCACGAAGTTGCCGTTGCGCATCTCGGCGTCCTTCCACTCCACCAGCTTGGCGATGTTGTAGAGGTAGTTCGCCTGCAGCATCGCCCGGGTGTCCTTCTCCGGGTCGCGCTGGTAGGGCATGGCCGCGCAGAGGAGCACCGGCAGCACCAGCATCGCCCGAAGGGTCCATGGTCGTGGCATCACGAGGGGGACGTAATTTGCGCGGCCGCCAGCTGATCCCGTGCCGGGAATGAACGGCCGGCGGCAAAGTACCGTGCTGCGCCTGTTGCCATTGCTCATCCTGGCGGTGTTCTGTGAACAGCGCGGTGTTGACGTGCCCTACGGCCCCGTTGAGCGCGCGGCGTTCGACCACGAGGCCGGCGCCAACGCGCGCGGCTACCCCTGGTTGCGCCACAGCACCGAGGCCCATGGGCACCGCCTCACCGGCAGCCCGCAGGGCGCACGCGCCGAGGCATTCGCGGACAGCCTCTTCCGCCGGTGCGGCCTGGACCATGTGGAGCGCATGCCGTTCACCGCCGAACTGTGGTCACGCGGCGAGCTGCGCGTGGCCCTGGTCGATGGCGCCGATGAGCGCCCGGTGCCGGCCGTGGCCCTGGCGAACACCCCGCTGCGGGCGGACCTGCACGCCCCGTTGGTCGATGCGGGCAACGGCCTGCAAGCCGATCTCGATGCGCTGGGCGGGCGGGTCGCAGGCGCCGTGGCCGTGATGAACCTGCGCCTGGTGGACGCGCCCGAGGGGGCCCGCAACCTGCACCGCAGCATGAAGGTGGCCCTCGCCCGCGAGCGGGGCGCCGTCGGGGTGGTCTTCGTGAACCAGGTGCCGGGCGGCGTACTGCTCACCGGCACCGCATCCACCGATGGCGGGCTTACGGACATCCCGGCGGTGTGCATCGGCGCGGAGGACGGCGCGGCGCTGCGTGCGGAACTGGCGGCCGGCCGGCCGGTGGCGGCACGCATCGCCATGCGCAACCAATGGGGCGCCGTGCAGGCCCACAATGTGATCGCCGAGATCCGGGGCAGCCGCCTGCCCGAGGACGTGATCGTGGTGGGCGCCCACCAGGACAGCTGGGACCAGGCCACCGGCGCCGTGGACAACGGCATCGGTGCGTTCACCGTGCGGGACAAGGCGCGCGCCATGGCGGCCATGCCCTTCCGGCCCGAACGCACCGTGCGCTTCGTGCTCTTCATGGGCGAGGAACAGGGCCTGCTGGGGTCGCGCGCCCTGGTGCGGCATTACCGGCGCAGCGGCGAGCTTGACCGGGTGCGCTGCATGATCAACCTGGACATGACCGGCGCACCGCACGGCTTCGGCGTGACCGGACCCGATGGCTGGGGCGCCTGGGTGGGGGACCTGTGCGCCACCATGCGGCAGGAGAACAGCACGCGGTTCCGCGGCAGCACCACCGAGGCCGCATGGCTGCACAGCGACCACCAGCCCTTCCTGCTGGCCGGCGTGCCGGTGATCTACCCGCTGAGCGACCTGGGCACCGCAGCTTATGCCGGCTACCACAGCGACCATGACCACATCCATCTGGTGGACCCGTACGCCATGGTGGAGAACGTGCGCACGGTGGGCCGCATGGTCTACGCGCTGGCCGCCGCCCGGGACCTGCCGCCGCCGTTCACGCCGGAGGAGCTGCGCGCCCGCTTGGTCGATGCCGGCCTGGAAACGGAGCTGCGCGTGGCCGGCGACTGGCCCTGGTGACCCGCTATCCGCGCGTGCTCCCCGCCGGGCCGGTCATGTTCTCCAGGTCACGGTCGAAGAGATAGAGCCCGCCCTTGTCGTTGCCGATCAGGTTCAGCTTGTCGATGAGCGTACGCGCCAGGGCCTCCTCCTCGATCTGCTCGCTCACGTACCACTGCATGAAGTTGTGCGTGGTGTAGTCCTTCTCCTGCAGGCACAGGTCCACCACCCCGTTGATCTCCTCGGTGACCGTGGTCTCGTGCTCCAGCAGGGTCCTGAACACGTCCGTGATGGACTTGAACCCGGTGCCCGGTTTGTCCAGCGCGGGCACTTCCGCACGGCCTCCGCGCTCATTGATGAAGCGCACCAATTTCAGCATGTGCATGCGCTCCTCGTCGCTGTGGCGGTACAGGAAGGCGGCCGTGCCGCTGAGCCCTTCGTTCTCGGCCCACGAGGCCATGGCCAGGTACGCCTGGCTGCTGCGGGCCTCCACGGCCACCTGGGCATTGAGGGCGGCTTGGATCTTCTTCGATAGCATGGGGTGCGGGTTGGTCGTGCGAAGGTAGGCCGCCGCACCGGCCCCCGCCCGCCGGTCACCCGGCCACCATCACGCCGCAGCCGGTGAGGAACGGCTTTTTCCACCGCCGGTCGGCGTGCCGCCGGATCGAAGAACATCTTCCTGATGATCAGGATGATGTGTTCGATACAGTCGTAAAGCACCCGTTTATGAACGACTATATACGGTTACTGGCCGGATCCCGCTTCCGGGCCGCTCCTGTTTTGCAC
>JAVFAQ010000241.1:0-5072 GCA_034002325.1 Flavobacteriales bacterium
GCTCAGTGAATGGCCGTTGAGCAAGGGGTGCGCCCAGTACATGTGGTAGTGGTCGTGGTCGATGAAGGTGGCCGGCAGCCATTGGTAATAGCCCAGATTATCGTTGCCGTGGCGCAGGAACTCGTAGGGGTCGTGGCCGTGGGCGAGCCATTGCCCGTGGAGGCTGCACAGCATCACCAGCAGGAAGAGCCACCATTGCAGGGTCCGCTCCCAGGGGGCCATGGGCGTGTGCGTGGGCAGCGAAGCCATCGGGCCAAATTAGGCGGGAGCCGTCAGCGCACCAGGCCGGCCTTGATGGCGATGCGCACCAGGCCGGCCACGTTGTGGGTCTCCAGCTTCTTCATCAGGTTGGTGCGGTGGGTGTCCACCGTGCGGGGGCTGATGAAAAGCCGTTCGCCGATGTCCTTGTTGGTGAGCCCTTCGGCCAGCGCGGCGAGCACCTCCACTTCGCGCTCGCTGAGGTCCTTCAGCAAACTGCTTTGGGCGGCGGCCTCCTTCTTCTGGTCCAGCAGGCCCTCGAGCAGGGCGCTGCCGAAGTGCTGGTGGCCGGCATGAACGCTGCGGATGGCCAGCAGCAGTTCGTCACGGCCGCAGTTCTTCACCAGGTAGCCGTCGGCACCGATCTCCATCAGCTTCTTCACCATGGCGGACTCCTCGTGCATGCTCAGCACCACCACCTTCGTCCCGGGGTATTCCCGGCGGATCCGTTCGGTGGCTTCCACGCCGTCCATCACGGGCATGTCCAGGTCCATCAGCACCACATGCGCCGGCACGTGGGCCAGGCTGAAGAGCGCCTCCTCGCCATTGGCGGCCACGCCCACGCACTCCACGTCGGGCACGGGCTCCAGCAGCACTTGCAGCCCGTCGGTGATGATCCGGTGGTCGTCCACCAGCAGCACGCGGATGATGTGGTCGGTCATGAGGCCATGGCCATGGCGGCCGGGATACGAACGGTGGACAAGGTACCGCTGCCGGGCGTGCTCTCCACCTCGTAGGTGCCTCCCAGCGCCCGGCTGCGGTCGGTGATGTTCATCAGGCCCATGCCCTGGCCCGTGCCGGCCGTGTACCCGATGCCGTTGTCCTGCACCATCAGCACCAGGTGCTGCTTGTTGCGCAGCAGCTGGATGTCCACCGTGGTGGCCCGGGCATGCTTGAGCACGTTGCCGATCAGTTCCTGGGCGATGCGGTACAGGCCGGTGGCGGTCTCCTGGGGCAGGGGCCGGTCCATGCCGAAGTGCTCGAACGTGGACTTGACCGCCGTGCCGTGGAAGCTGCGCTGCACCATTTCCTCCAGGGCGGGCACCAGGCCCAGGCGCTCCAAGGCGCGGGGCATCATCTGGTGGGCCAGGCTGCGCACCTCCCGGCTGGTGTCGTCCACGATATGGATCACGTCCGCCACCGGCGCCCGTTCCTGCATGGCCTCCAGCCGGTGCTTGAGGCCGCCGAGCTGCTGGCCCACCCCGTCGTGCAGCTCGCGGGCCAGGCGTCCCCGTTCGGCCTCGGTGGCGGCGAACACCGCCCGCAGGCCGGCCTCGCGCTCGGCGATGATGGCCGCATCGCGCTCGGCCCGTGCGCGGCGCTGGCGCATCTGGTGGAGGAGCAGGCCCGACACGGTGAGCAGCACCAGGGCGCCCAGGCCCAGCCAGATGTACAGCTGGCGGCGGGCGGCCTCGGCCTCCAGGTGGGCGATGGCGCGGTCCTTCTCGGCCACCGCGTACCGCTGCTCCAGCTCCAGGATCGTGCGGCTGTTGCGCTCGTTGAAGATGCTGTCCTTGATGGCGAAGGCCCGCCGGGTGGCCTCCAGGGCGGCCCGTGCATCGCCCCGCAGCTCGTACAGCTCGGCCAGCCGCTCCTGGGCGTACTGCTCCTGGTAGGGCACCTTCACCGCGCGGGCCGCGGGGATGGCGCTGCTGAACCAGGCGATGGCCTCGGGCACCTTGCCCCAGGCCTGGTACAGGTCGCCGAAGTACAGCCGCTGCTCGGCCATGCCGTGCACGTCGTTGGTCAGGCGGCGGATGGTGTCCGCGCGCATCACCAGGTCGCGCGCCTCGGCGAAGCGTTCCTTGTACAGCAGGTACTGGGCCACGCGGTTCAGGGCGTAGGGCAGGCCGGTGCTGTCGTGCAGGGCCTCCACCAGCACCAGCCCCTGGTGGGCCACGATCAGCGCGCTGTCGATGTCGCCGCGTATCTCGAAGAGCATCGAGAAGTTGTTGTACGCGCGGGTGAGGTCCTGCCGGGCGTTGAGCCCCTCCAGCACGGGCACGCCCTCGCGGTAGAAGGCGAAGGCCCGGTCCAGGTCGCGCCGCTTGATCCCGTGCCCCAGGTCGCAGAGCATCACCCCCAGCATCCGCCGGTCGTTGCGCTCGCGGAAATGCTCCACCGCACGCAATCCGTGGTGGACGGCCGAGTCGATGCTTCCGGCCAGCCCCATGACGATGGACCGCTGACGGTGCAGGTGGCCCAGGGCATCGGTGCGCCCCTGCTCCTCGGCCGCCTCCAGGGCCCGCCGGTAGAGCGCGCTGGACAGCTCCAGGTCGCGCACCATGTCGTTGTACGGGATGGCCAGCACCGAATCGACGTCCACCGGGGCCTGGCCCGCGGCGCGAAGGGCACCGGGAAGCGCGGTGCCCGCGAGCAGGACGATCAGCGGGATTGGCCGGAAACGCTGCACGTGGCGAAAATAGCCAGCCTGGCCCATGCGCCCGGGGCGGGGGCCTAAAGCGGGATGTTGCCGTGCTTCTTGCGCGGCAGCTTGTCCACCTTGTTGGCCAGCATCTCCAAGGCGGCGATGATGCGCTGGCGGGTCCGTGACGGCATGATCACCTCGTCCACGAAACCGCGCGCGGCGGCCTCGTAGGGGTTGGCGAACTGCTCCTTGTACAGGGCCTCCTTCTCCTGGAGCTTGGCGGCGGGGTCGTCGGCCCGGGCGATCTCGCCCTTGAAGATGATCTCCGCGGCGCCCTTCGCGCCCATCACGGCGATCTCGGCCGAGGGCCAGGCGTAGTTCATGTCGGCGCCGATGTGCTTGGAGTTCATCACGTCGTAGGCCCCGCCGTAAGCCTTGCGGGTGATCACGGTGATGCGCGGCACGGTGGCCTCGCTGAAGGCGTAGAGCAATTTGGCGCCGTGGTTGATGATGCCGCGCCACTCCTGGTCGGTGCCGGGCAGGAAGCCGGGCACGTCAACGAACACCAGCAGGGGTATGTTGAAGGCATCGCAGAAGCGCACGAAGCGGGCGGCCTTGATGGAGGCGTCGATATCGAGCACGCCGGCCAGCACGGCGGGCTGGTTGGCCACGCAGCCCACGGTGCGCCCGGCCACGCGCGCGAAGCCCGTCACCATGTTGCGGGCGTACTCGGCATGCACCTCCAGGCTGCTGTCCGGGTCGATCACGGCGTTGAGCACTTCGCGGATGTCGTACGGCTGGTTGGGATTGTCGGGGATGATCGTATCGAGCGCGGGGCGCGATTCATCGCCGGGCGACCAGGGCAGGCGGGGCGGCTCCTCCTCGCAGTTGGCGGGGATGTAGCCCATCAGCCGGCGCAATTGCGCGATCGCCTCCAGCTCGTTGGGGGCGGTGAGGTGGGCCACCCCGCTCTTCGAGGCATGGGTGGTGGCGCCGCCGAGGTCCTCGCTGCTCACCTCCTCGTGGGTCACGGTCTTCACCACGTTCGGGCCGGTCACGAACATGTAGCTGGTGCCCTCGGCCATCAGCACGAAGTCCGTGAGGGCCGGGCTGTACACGGCGCCGCCCGCGCAGGGGCCCAGGATCGCGCTGATCTGGGGGATCACCCCGCTGGCGCGCACGTTGCGGTAGAAGATGTCCGCATAACCGGCCAGGCTCACCACCCCTTCCTGGATGCGCGCGCCGCCGCTGTCGTTCAGGCCGATCACCGGTGTGCCGTTCTGCATGGCCAGGTCCATGATGCGGCAGATCTTCGCCGCGTGGGCCTCGGCCAGGGACCCGCCCAGCACGGTGAAATCCTGCGAGAAGACATGCACCGTCCGGCCGTCGATGGTACCGAAGCCCGTCACCACGCCGTCACCGAGGAACTTCTGCTTGTCCAGCCCGAAATGGGTGCTGCGGTGCGTGACCAGCTGCCCGATCTCCTGGAACGAACCCTCGTCCAGCAACAGGTCCACGCGCTCGCGGGCGGTGAGCTTGCCCTTCTTGTGCTGGGCGGCGATGCGATCGGCCCCGCCGCCCTCCAGGGCCTTGGCCTTCAGTTCATTGAGCCTTTCCACGTGCTGTTCCATGCGCCGTCCGTTGCGGGCCCCGTGCCCGGCGGCCCAAAGTAAGCCACTGTCCCCGCGTCGTGGTCATCGGCGCATCCTTTACTTTCGGGGGCCATGACCTGGCGTTTCGCCGACCTCCCCGTCCGCACCAAGTTCATGTTCACCCTGGGCATCCCGGTGATCGGCATGGTGCTGCTCATCGGCAAGCAGGTGGACTCGAACATCAAGCGCAATTCGGTCTACGGGTACATCCAGGGGCAGTCCGAGCGGATCGGGCTGTACTCCAATGTGATGCACGAGCTGCAGCGCGAGTCGGCCTATTCGGTGGCCCGGCTCGGCGGAAGGCCGATCACCGGCACGGACCTGCGGCGGGAATGGATGCGCACGGACAGCGCGATCATGGCCCTGCAGGGCCCCGCGCCCGATGCCGCGCCCACGGTGGTGGAGGAAAGCGTCTTCAACGGCCTGAGCGTGGTGCGCGAGCGCGTGGGGGCCGGCACCATCGAGGCGCCCGAGGTGATGCGCGCCTACGCGGCCATGGACCATGCCATCCTGGACGAGCTGGCCCGCTTGCAGCAACTGGCCCTGGACCCCGAGACCAAGGACCGCGTGTACGCCCATCTGCGCCTGCTCCATGCCAAGGAGGCCCTCAGCGGCGTGCATGACCTGGTGATCACCCGCTTCAGCGACGCCGAGCCCGGGGTGCGCGGCATGGCCGAGCTATGGGAGCAGGTATCGCAGTACGAGACCAACGTGGTGCTCTTCGAGCGCCTGGCCCCCACCGAGGTGTTCGCCACCTACCGCTCCCTGTTCCATGGCCCGGACGTGAAGGTCGT
>JAVFAQ010000242.1:0-5069 GCA_034002325.1 Flavobacteriales bacterium
TGAAGGCCCCGTACTCCCGGTGGCGATCCTCGAACACCAGGTCGTTGCGCGAAGTGGTGAGCACGTTGCTCCAGCTGAAGTCCGTGGCCATCAGGATCGACAGCACCACCAGGGGCCCTATGAGGATCAGGTATTCCATGGCTGTCAGAGGTTGGCTTTGGCCGCATCGAGCAGGGCCTGCTCATCGGTGCGCAGGCTGTCGAGCACCCCGTACGACCCGATGCCCACGATGTCCATCTCGTCCACCATGTCGATCATGTTGCGGTACTTGGCGTCGGGGTCGGTCTTGATGATGGCCTTGAGGTTGTCCTTGTCGCCCTTGATGGCGTTGCGGGAGGCGGTGTACTCCTCCTCGCTGATCTGCTTGTCGTTGAAGCGGCGCGCCAGGTCGTTGAGCTGGGCGATGGTCTCCACGTTGCGGTCGGCGAGCAGCTTGCGCACGTCGCTGAAGTTGGTCTCGGCCAGTTCGGTGGCGGGCCTGCCGGTGGCGGGGTCGGGTTCGGTGCGGAACTCGCCGAGGTAGTAGAAGATGCGGTCGTCGCCGGTGAGCAGCAGGGTGACGGCGTTGCTGAGTTCGGTCTCTTTGGCCTCGTCGGGGTTCTCGGGCGGCACCGGGAAGGTGAGCTGCAGGGTGCTGGGCCGGTACATGGTGGTGGTGAGGATGAAGAAGGTGAGCAGCAGGAAGGCGAGGTCCACCATCGGCGTCATGTCGATGTGGGTGCTGCCTCGCTTGGCGCGCCGCTTCCCGCCTCCGCCGTCTCCGCCGCCTTCGGGTACTTGTGCCATTTTCTTCGCTCTATGACCGGCCTTCGGTCGGGAAGCGGTACACGCCGGCCCGGGGAAGGTTCGATCGGGGGTGCATTACATCCTCGAGGTCTCGAGGTCGGTGATCATCTTGAACTTGTTGATCTGGATGCCGGGGGACTGGAAGGTACGGATCACCTCGGCCACGCGCAGGTACTGGGTGTTGCCATCGGCCTTGAGGGCCACGATGGGGTTGCGGCCGGTGTCGTTCCAGAAGATGTTGCGGGTGACCATGATCCAGTCGCGCAATTGGTTCTGGGTGCTGTCCATGGGGATGCCCTGGAAGCGGGCCACGAACTGCTTGCGCTCATGGGCATCGTCCAGGCCCAGGAAATTGGGCAGCTCCTGGATGGGGATGCCGATGGGGCCGAGGTTGGCGAACTTGGTCCGCTCCATGTCGGAGGGGGTGTAGTCGATCCGCTTGCCCAGTTCGTCCAGCACGGCCTGGCGCAGGGGCGCGTCGGTCATGTCCCAGAACACGCGCCCGGCGGTGTCCACCACGATGGTCATCATGTTGGCCATGGGGATGGGCGAGTCGGAGACGGATGCCGGGGTATCGACGGTGACCACTTCCTCGGGGCGGAACTGGGCGGTGAGCATGAAGAAGGTCACCAGCAGGAAGGCAAGGTCCACCATGGGCGTCATGTCCAGGTTGGGACTGCCTTTGGGCATGCTCAGCTTGCGGGCCATGGGGTGCTGCGTTGGGCGTTGAACGGCGGTGCGGTCAATGCTTGCTGGAAAGCACCTTGCTCACGCTGAAGCCGGCCTCGTCGATGCCGTGGGTGATGGCGTCGATGCGGTTGCTGAAGTAGTTGAAGAAGATGATGGCGATGGTGGAGCCGGTAACACCGAGGGCCGTGTTGATCAGCGCCTCGGAGATACCGGTGGACAGTGCCGTGGCATCGGGCGTGCCGGAGGTGGCCAGCGCGGAGAAGGCGCGGACCATACCCAGCACCGTACCGATCAGACCAAGCAGGGTGCTCACACTTGCGCAGGTGGAGAGGATCACCATGTTCTTGCTGAGCATGGGCAGCTCCAGGGCGGTGGCCTCTTCGAGCTCCTGCTTCACCACAGTGATCTTGTCCTCACGGCTCATGCTGCCGTCGTTCTGCACGGTGGCGTATTTCTCCAGGCCGCTGCGCATCACCATGGCCACGGAACCCTGCTGCTTGTCGCAGGCCTCGATGGCCTCCTGCACGTTGTTGCCGGCCAGCGAGCCGCGCACGCTCTGGATGAAGCTCTCCACACGGCCCTTGCCCTTGGCACGGCCCAGGGTGATGAAGCGCTCCACGGAGAACACGATCACGATCAGGTTCACGCTGAGCAGGATCGGCACGATGAAGCCGCCCTTGTACACGGTACCATAGAGTTTGTTCGGCTGCACGTCCACCGGGTGCCCGTGGATCGGGTCGTTGTTCTGGAAGTTGGCGGGGTCGCCCAGCACGAAGAGGTAGATGCACACACAGGTGATGATCACCAAGGGAAAGACAATGGCCACGAAGATCGCGTTGCCTTTGCCGCTTCTGTCTTTGCTCATAGGAGGTCGGCTTGGAATGGTTTTCTGGTCGTTGGTTCCGTTGGGGCCACAAGGCGGCTTGCGCGGGCACAAGGGGCCGTCCGAGGGGGGGCAAACATAGCACTTTGGCCCGCTTGCGATGTTAACTTTTCGTCCTGTGCGGCCCGCCCCCCGGCCTCCTGCGCCGGCCGGGGAGCCGCCCCATGCCAACGCGGCGGCACCGGCCCGGCGTACGGCCGCGCCCGGCGGCACGAGCAACGGCGCCCCCCGGGCAGGCAACGGCAGGCGCGGGCGCCGATCGGGCCGGCCGGCGCATGGTTGCCGGCCGCCGGGCCGGGAAGTGCCCGTGAACGGCACGGGCCGGCTACCTTTGCCCCACGACCACCCTTCAAGCAGCCATGACCACCCCCTCCCCGGCGGACTACCTGCCCATCGTGTTCCAGACCCTGCTGGCCGTGGGCTTCGTGGGCACCGCCCTGGCCGCCGCCGCCGTGCTGGGCCCGCGCCTGCGCGGCAAGCGCAAGAACGCCAGCTTCGAGTGCGGCATCGAGCAGCAGGGCAACGCCCGCAGCCCCTTCTCGGTGAAGTACCTGCTGATCGCCATCCTCTTCGTGCTGTTCGACGTGGAGGTGATCCTGCTCTACCCGTGGGCGGCCAACTTCAAGGAACTCGGCCTCACCGGCTTCCTGGCCATGGCGGCGTTCATCACCTTCATGATGGCCGGCCTGTACTACGAGCTGCGCAAGGGCCTAATGCGCATCGAATGAGCGACCAGTCCGGAATACAACGCACCAAGCCCGCCTTCGTGGCCCCGCCCGCCGGGCACAGCGGCAGCGGCTTCTTCGCCACCACCGCCGAGAAGGCCATCGGCCTGGCGCGCGCCAACAGCCTGTGGCCCCTGCCCTTCGCCACCAGCTGCTGCGGCATCGAGTTCATGAGCACCATGAGCGCCCACTACGACCTGAGCCGCTTCGGCATGGAGCGCCTGAGCTTCAGCCCGCGCCAGAGCGACCTGCTGATGGTGATGGGCACCATCGCCAAGAAGATGGCCCCCGTGCTGCGCGAGGTGTACCTGCAGATGGCCGAGCCCAAGTGGGTGCTGAGCATGGGCGCTTGCGCCTGCACCGGCGGCATCTTCGACACCTACAGCGTGCTGCAGGGCATCGACCGGGTGATCCCCGTGGACGTCTACATCCCCGGCTGCCCGCCCCGCCCCGAGCAGGTCATCGACGGCATCCTGAAGATCCAGGAACTGGCCAAGGAAGAGGGCCTGCGCCGCCGGTACAGCCAGGAATACAAGGACCTGCTGGCCCAATACGCCATCGACCAGAGACCATGAGCTTCGCCGTGAAGGAGGACCGCGATCAGGCGGTGCGCACGCGCCTGGCCGCTTTCGGCGAGGCCATCACCGCCATCGAACGCGAGGGCGACATCCTGTGCGTACACGTGCGCAAGGCCGAGCTGCACGATGTGCTGCGCACCCTGCGCGACGAGCTGGGCTTCCACTTCCTCACCACCTGCTGCGGCATGCACTTCCCCCGCGGAACGGCCGGCAACCACCAGCACCGGGTGGACGAGTTCGGGCTGGTGTACCACGTACACGACATGCGCGCGGGGCACCGTCTGCGCGTGAAGTGCCGCACCACGGCCAACGACCTGGAGTTCGCCACCGCGACCGACCTGTGGCCGGCCGCCAACTGGATGGAGCGCGAGACGTGGGACTTCTTCGGCATCACCTTCAAGGGGCACCCCGACCTGCGCCGCATCCTGAACATGGAGGACTTCCCGGCCTTCCCCCTGCGCAAGGAATACCCGCTGGAGGACCCCACCCGGCAGGACAAGAAGAACGAATTCTTCGGGCGATGAGCGAACACCGGACCGGCCCCGATTACTGGCAGCGCGACCTGGTGAAGGAGCGCAGTGAGCTGAGCGCGCTCACCAAGCTCAACCTGGGCCCCACCCACCCGGCCACCCACGGCATCTTCCAGAACGTGCTCACCATGGACGGGGAGATCATCCTGGACACCGAGCAGACCATCGGGTACATCCACCGGGCGTTCGAGAAACTGGCGGAACGGCGGCCGTTCTACCAGATCCCCACGCTCACCGACCGGATGAACTACTGCAGCGCCCCCATCAACAACATGGGCTGGCACATGACCGTGGAGAAGCTCTGCGGCATCGAGCTGCCCCGGCGGGTGCAGTACATGCGGGTGATCATCATGGAGCTGGCGCGCATCGCCGACCACATCATCTGCAACACCATCATCGGGCAGGACAGCGGGGCCACCACCCCCTTCCTGTACGTGTACCAGTGGCGCGAGAAGATCTACGAGGTGTACGAGGAGATCTGCGGGGCGCGCCTCACCACCAACATGGGCCGCATCGGCGGGTGGGAGCGCGACTTCACCCCGCTGGCGTGGGAGCGCATCAAGCACATCCAGAAGGAGCTGCCCGCGGTGCTCGACGAGTTCGACAAGCTGCTGGTGCGCAACCGCATCTTCATGGACCGCGCCATCGGATGCGGGCCCATCAGCGCCGAGCGCGCCCTGGCCTACGGCTTCACCGGGCACGGCCGGCGTGGAACCGCTCACCATGGCCGGACGACCTGCGCCGTCGCCGAAGGCCCCCAAGGCGATCAGGTCGCCCGGTGCCAGCTCCCACAGGCGGTCGCCCATGATGTAGCTGGTGCCGCTGCTGCCGCTGAGCATGCTCTTGGCGCGGGACTCCCCCGCCGCCGTGAAATGCA
>JAVFAQ010000243.1:0-5063 GCA_034002325.1 Flavobacteriales bacterium
GTCTTCCAGCACCAGGCAGCTGAGGCCGTTGATCCCCTCGGTGCCGGTGGCGGTGATGGTGTATGTGCCGCTGAGGCCCGTGTGCAGCATCACCGGGATGAGCAGTCCGCCCTGCGGCTCGCCGTGCATGTTGATGGTGAGCGCGCCGCCGTCGGCGGCCTTGGTGGCGATGCTCGGGGCCTGCGGATGGGCGAAGGGGATCCGCAACACGTCGCCCTCGGCGGCATCGAAGCCCGGCTGGCCGTCGCTGAACATCACCAGGGCCTCGTCACGGAAAGCGTTCATCCCACTGGCCACCTGCAGGCGCAGCGCGGGCGGGCCAACGGACAACTGGCCGCCGAAATGCCCGCCCGTGGGGGCCAGCACCTTGGCGGTCTCGCTCACGGTGACGGCATGGGCGGGGCCGTTGGCCTTGAGGAAGAAGCCTTGGAAGCTCTGGATGGTGTCGGTGGCGCCCAGGGTGCCCACGGTGCCGTTCCAGGTGGCGAAGTTGCCGCTCACCGGGTCGAAGAGCTGGTAGGCGTTGTCCACGTCGGTGCCGCGATCGAGCTGGCTGAAGAGCACCGGGCCGGGCAGCGGGTTGCTCACCAGGTTCCAGCCGTCGGTGGCCGGCACGCCGGTGTCCGTCCAGCTCATGGGCAATGCGATCGGTGCCGTGGCGATGTGCGGCGGCCCGCTCAGGTCCAGGGTGAAGGGCGCGGTGCCGGCCAGGTTGTCCCCGCTCCAGGCGGCGAAGCCCTGCCCCATGGTGAGGGGCGTGGTATGGGCGGCCACTCCCGTGAGCCCGTCCATCCAGTCGGTGCCGGGATCGGTCTCATCGTACCAACGGATGCTGGGCCAGAGGTCGGTGCTGGTGGGCGGGTCGTAGAAGGGCGGGAAGTGCGAGCCCGGGAAGCCGGCGGTGAAGAAGTCGTCCTTCCAGTCGTTGATGGTGGCACCGGCCACGGGGCTGCCCAGCAGGCGCCAGTTGGTGACGCCGCCCGGCACCCAGCGCTGCACCGTGAGGTCGCCGGTGTACGATGCGCCGGCGGCCACCGGGCCCAGGCGGGCGCTGCCCTGCGCATCGGAGACCAGGGTGATGGTGCGGCCGTTGGCGTTGAAAGTGCCGGCGTTCAGTTGCAGGGTGCCCCGGATGTCCATGTCGGCCTGCGCGATGGCCGTGGCCGGGTTGTTCATCTCCAGGTCATGGAAGCCGAGCGTGCCCGTGCCCATGATGATCTGCGCGGCCTCGCCGTCCAACGCCACGGTGGAGCCGTCGGTGTTCACGGTGCCATGGCCCATGTAGTTGGCGGAAAGGCTGAGCACATGCCCCTCGCCCATGGTCCAGGCGGCGCCGTCCTCCACGATGAACTGCATGGCGTGCAGCATGCTGGTGTCCTGCACCACGTCATGCCCGTCCTGCACCACCACGTTCATGGTATGGCTGAAGATGGCATGGTCCGGCGGGCCCACGGGCATGTGCGACCAGATGGGGTCGGTGGCGTTGCCGCTGGCCTGCGAGTACCAGGTGACGGGCGAGCAGGCGATGACGATCTCGCCGTTGCCCTGGTCGCCGTTGAAGCCCGCCACGCGGACCATGTAGGTGTGGCCTTCCACCGTGCTGAAGGAAGTGGCGCTGGTGAAGAAGAGGCAGTCGGGGAAGTTGTCGCTGCAGGCCAGCTCATTGCCCTCGCAGGCATCGAACACCGAGAGCGTGGTGTTGAAGTAGGCGGTGCCGCAGGTGCTCACCATGGCCAGGCCGGTGCACGAGGCGGTGTACTCGAACCACACGTCGTTATGGTCCATCCAGGAACAGGACGAGACCATGGTGCCCGTGGCGCTTTCCACGTTGAACGGATGGATGCCGTCGCCGATGGGCACCGCGTTGGCGCAGTCGTCGTTGTCCGCCGGTGGCGGCGGGGGGCCGCAGGTGATGGTGACATTGCCCGTGCCGGTGGCGCCCTCGAAGCCGGCGATGCGGATCAGGTAGGTCTGCCCCGGCACCACGTTGTTGAGGATGGCCGTGCTGGTGTAGTTCGCGCAGCCGTAATGGTCGTCGTGGCACACCAGCTCGGTGCCGCCGCAGGCATCGAAGATGCTCACGGTGGTGTCGAAGTCGGCATCATCGCAGGTGGTCACGCGCAATTGGTCGGCGCAGGTGGCGGTGTACGAGAACCACACGTCGCTGGTGTCGCTCCAAGCGCATGAGGAGATGTAGGAGCCGGTGGCGCCCAAGGAAGTGAACGGATGGGTGCCGTTGCCCACCGGAATGGCGTTGGCACAATCGTCGTTCACCGGGGCCACGGTGAGCGGCCTGATGCAGAGGGTGCCCTCCATGTCGTCGTTGAACACGATGCGCTGCACCCGCACCCAGTAGGGGTCGCCCACCTCGGTGTTGATCGTCACCGTGGCCGTGCCCCCGATGCCCAAGGTGCCCAGCGCGCAGGAGGCCAGCTCGAGCGAATCGCAATCGGCACCGGAGAACACGTGCAGGACCGGCACGGTGAAGATGCCGCAGAGCAGGCCCGCACAACCGGTCACGGTGTAGGTGACCTCGGTCTGTTCGGTGGTGGCGGTGAACCAGGCCCAGGCGTCATCGCCATTGGTGGCGCCGCAGCCCCCGGGGTTGAAGCTGGGGGACATGCCGTTGGTGTTCATCGGCACGGGCACGCAGGGGTCGGCCACGGGGTATTCGTTGGCCGGCCCCAGCAGGGCACAGTCATCGGCCGGCACCTGGGCACGGGCCTCGCCCGTGGTGACCAGGAACGACCAGAGCAGGAATGCCGGCCCGGCAAGGGCGGCGGAGCGTATCGAATGCTTCATTCGGCAGGTGCGTTGGATGGACCAAGGAGGAGAGCGCCCGGTGATACGGGCCGACGCGCGCGGGGGTTATCCCACGGCCCGCCCGATCCGACGGAGCGGCGCACGGCCCGGGTCCAACCGCGCACCCGGCACGACCGGTCGAGGCGCACATGCCCATCTTTGCCGCCCCCGCTCCCACGCCATGGCCCGCCGCACCGCCCGCACCGAACCCCTCATCCTGGAGAACCTCGCCATCACCACGGCCGGGGCCGAAGGCAAGTCCATCGGCCGGCACGAGGGCATGGTGGTGTTCGTGACCGGCGCGGTGCCCGGCGATGTGGCCGATGTGCAGGTGGTGCGCCGCAAGAGCAACTACATGGAGGCCGTGGTGGCGCGCATCGTGGCGCCATCACCCCACCGCGTGCAGCCGTTCTGCGCCCACTTCGGCACCTGCGGCGGCTGCAAGTGGCAGCACCTGGACTATGCGCAGCAGATCGCCTACAAGCAGCAGCAGGTGATCGACGGGCTGGAGCGCATCGGCGGGCTGGAGCTGCCGCCGGTGCGGCCCATCCTCCCCTCGCCCACCACCACGCACTACCGCAACAAGCTGGAGTTCACCTTCAGCAACAACCGCTGGTTCACCCGCGAGGAGCTCGTCGATGCGGGCACCATCACCGACCGCAACGCGCTGGGCTTCCATATCCCGCGCCGCTTCGACCGGGTGCTGGACATCCACGAGTGCCACCTCCAACCCGAGCCGAGCAACAGCATCCGCAACTTCGTGCGGGAGCACGCGCGGCAGCACGGCCTCAGCTTCTACGACGTGCGCGCCCACCAAGGCTTCCTGCGCACCCTGCTGGTGCGCACCACCGCCACCGGCGAGTGCATGGTGCTGCTGGCGCTGGGCCATGAGGACACGGAGGCCCGCGAACGCCTGCTCGGTGCCATCGTGGAAGGCTTCCCGCAACTCACCAGCGTGCTGTGGACGGTGAACCCGAAGAAGAACGACACCATCTTCGACCTGGACGTACACCTGTTCCACGGGCGCGACCACATCGTGGAGGAACTGCCGGACGGCCCGCCGTACGGCGGGACCGGCGGAAAGCCATTGCGGTTCCGCATCGGGCCGAAGACCTTCTTCCAGACCAACCCGCGGCAGGCCATCGCCATGTACCGCCTCACGCGCGAACTGGCCGGACTCACCGGCGCGGAGAACGTGTACGACCTGTACTGCGGCGCGGGCAGCATCACCCTGTACCTGGCCTCACGCGCGAAGCACGTGGCGGGCGTGGAGATCGTGCCCGAGAGCGTGGCCGACGCCCGCGTGAACGCCGAACTGAACGGCATCACCAACGTGAGCTTCACCAGCGGCGACATGAAGAAGGTGATGGACGCCGCCTTCGTGCAGGGCCACGGCCGGCCGGACGTGGTGGTGACCGACCCGCCCCGCGCCGGCATGGACGAGCCCGTGGTGCGGCACCTGCTGGAGCTGGCCCCGCCGCGCATCGTGTACGTGAGCTGCAACCCCGCCACGCAGGCCCGCGACCTGGCGATCCTCAACGAGCGCTACCGCATCGACCACGTGCAGCCCATCGACATGTTCCCGCATACCTACCACGTGGAGAACGTGGTGCGGCTGGTGAAGCGGTGATCACTCCACCACCTTGTCGATGTAGCGCGAGTTCATCACGCCCAGCGCGCCCATGTACTTGAGCTTGAAGGAGATCACCGAGCCCACCTTGTAGTCGTACGGGCTGTTGCCCAGGTCCACCACCAGCATGTCGCTGCTGGCCTCGATCACCTCCACGTGGCCATCGTCCGGTATGAGGTATCCGGGCTGCACATCGAGCAGGCCGATGTCCACGATGGCGCGGTACGAGCTGCGTCCGCGGTCGGCGGCATCGAACTCCGGGGTGTGGCCCGAGGGGTTCTCCATCTGCACGCCGGTGGGCACCACGGGCTTCTCGTAGAGCTCGATCACCTCGGCGAAGAGCTTGAACACATCGGCCTCCATGCCGGGCAGCACGCCGCCGGTGAACAGGTCGGCGCCGAAGAACAGGGCCTCGCCGATGCGGAAGTGGTTCACCCCGCGCGGCAGCTCCTTGTTCAGCAGCAGGGGCACGGTGACGGTGGTGCCGCCGCTCACCCAGGGGATCACGCGGCCGAAGCGGGCCTCGATCAGCTGCTTGTAGAGGCTCAGCTGGATGAGCTTGTCCGTGGAGGGCATGATGCCGTTGAGGCAGTTGAGGTTGGTGCCCAGCCCGATGATCTCGATGCCGGGC
>JAVFAQ010000244.1:0-5050 GCA_034002325.1 Flavobacteriales bacterium
GGCAACGAGGGCGCGCCCGTGTTCAACAGCAAGCGCACCATCATGTACTTCACCCGCTGCCCCATGGAGAAGAAGAAGGTGTACGGCTGCGACATCTGGATGAGCCGCAAGGTGGGCAACGAGTACAGCGAGCCCGAGATGCTGGCCCTGAAGCCCGATGCCGGCAAGGACGACACCACCACCGTGGGCCACCCCGCCATCTCGCCCGATGACGGCGTGATGGTGTTCGCCGGCAATGCCGACATGGCCGGGCGCCAGGGCGGGCGCGACCTCTACGCCGTGAAGCTCAACAGCGAGGGCCGGCCCGTGGGCACCCCCGTGAACCTGGGCCCGGAGGTCAACACCGGCAAGGACGAGGTCTTCCCCTTCATCCGCCAGGACGGCAGCCTCTTCTTCAGCAGCAACGGCTACCAGGGCATGGGCGGGCTGGACATCTTCCGCGCCGAGCGCACCGGCGACATGAGCTGGGGCCAGGTGGAGAACATGCGCACCCCGCTGAACAGCCCCTGGGACGATTTCGCCATCATCTTCGACGGTGAGAACGACCGCGGCCTGTTCACCAGCAACCGGCCCGGCGGCAAGGGCATGGACGACATCTGGCGCTTCCACATGCCCGACATGGAGTTCGCCCTCCAGGGCACCGCCTACGACAAGCTCTCCGGCGAGGTGATCCCCAACGCCAAGATCTCCGTGGTGGGCACCGACGGCAGCAACTTCAGCGCCCTCACCGATGAGAACGGCGCCTTCGCCTTCGCCGAGAACGGTGCCGAGCGCTTCATCAAGGAAGGCACCAGCTACAGCATCCTGGCCGAGGCCGAGGGCTATCTGGTGGTGAAGGACCAGGTGACCACCGTGGGCCTGAGCGAGAGCACCACCTTCGTGAAGGAGTACTTCCTGCAACCCGCCCGCCAGGACATCGTGATCAAACTGCCCGAAGTGCAGTACGACCTGGGCAAGTACACCCTGCGCCCCGAAGGGAAGGACTCCCTGCAGGTGCTGTACCAGACGCTGATCGACAACCCCACGATCATCGTGGAACTCTCCGCCCATACGGACTCCCGCGGCTCCGATGCCAGCAACAACACCCTCTCGCAGAACCGCGCCCAAAGCTGCGTGAACCACCTGGTGACCCTGGGCATCGACCCGGCCCGGATGGTGCCCAAGGGCTATGGCGAGACGCGCCTGCGGATCACCGACGCCCAGATCAACGCCATGAAGACCAAGGAGGAGCGCGAGGCCGCCCACCAGCAGAACCGCCGCACCGAGTTCCGCGTGCTCAGCTGGGACCACGTGCCCAAGGAAAGCAGCACCGAGCCCGCACCCACCAATTAGCGCCCCCGACGTGAAGAGGAGCATCCGCCGCCCGGTGGATGCTCCTCTTTGCTTCCGGCCCCGACCGCCGCGCCCCGCCGGGACGCCACACGCATGAGCAACGACCGCTACGCCCAACGCGGGGTGTCTTCCGGCAAGGAGGACGTACACCGGGCCATCGCCGGCCTGGACAAGGGCCTCTTCCCCCGCGCCTTCTGCAAGATCGTGCCCGATGCGCTCACCGGCAGCGCGGACCATTGCATCGTGATGCACGCCGATGGCGCCGGCACCAAATCCGCCCTGGCCTACGCCTACTGGAAGGAGACCGGCGACATCACCGTGTGGCACGGCATCGCGCAGGACGCCATCGTGATGAACCTGGACGACCTGCTGTGCGTGGGGCTGCCCGCGCCCGGCGCCGGCGAGATCCTGCTCAGCAGCACTATCGGCCGCAACAAACGCCTGATCCCCGGCGAAGTGGTGGCCGCCCTGATCGATGGCACCGAGCAGTTCCTGGAGCGCATGCGCGGGCTGGGCATCGGCATCCGCGGCACCGGGGGCGAGACCGCCGACGTGGGCGACCTGGTGCGCACGGTGATCGTGGACAGCACCGTGACGGCCCGCCTGCGCCGCGACCAGGTGATCGACAATGCCCGGATCCAGGCGGGCGACGTGATCGTGGCCCTGGCCAGTTACGGGCGGGCCACTTACGAGGACGCGTACAACAGCGGCATGGGCAGCAACGGCCTCACCAGCGCCCGCCACGACGTGTTCGCCAAGGAACTCGCCGTCAAATACCCCGAGACCTTCGACCCCGCCACACCGCAGGAGCTGGTGTACAGCGGCCATGCGCGGCTCACGCAGCCCCTCGAAGGAACGCCCCTGGACTTCGGGAAGGCGGTGCTCTCGCCCACGCGCACGTACGCCCCCGTGGTGAAGGAAGTGCTCGCCGCCATGCGCGATGACATCCACGGCATGGTGCATTGCAGCGGCGGCGCCCAGACCAAGGTGCTGCACTTCATCGAGGGCCTGCGCGTGATCAAGGACGACCTCTTCCCCGCGCCGCCGCTCTTCGCCGCCATCCAGCGCATGAGCGGCACCGCATGGCAGGAGATGTACAAGGTCTTCAACATGGGCCACCGGCTGGAATTATATGTGCCCCATGCCCATGCCGAAGCGATCATCTCCGTCTCGAAGTCGTTCGGCATCGATGCGAAGGTGATCGGCCGGGTGGAGGATGCGCCGGCCAAGGAGGTGGTCCTTACCGGTGAACACGGCACATTCACCTATCGTTGATCCCATGTCCTATCCCGGCCAACACACGGTGGGCCGACCCGATGGGTCGGCGCTACACGTGTGCATGACCGGGTTTTCGTGATGAACGCCATGTCCGACCTGCTGTCCAAGCTCTCCGCCCTGCACGACCGCCGCACCGAGATCGGCAAGCAACTGGCGGACCCTGCGGTGATCGCCGACCAGAGGCGGTTCGTGGAACTCAATCGCACCTACCGCGACCTGGAGCCCATCGAGGCCGCCTACTTCCGCTTCAAACAACTGCATGACGACCTGGCCGGCGCCGAGGAAATGCTGCGCACCGAGAAGGACTCCGACATGCTGGACCTGGCCCGCAGCGAACGGGACCACGCCCGGGCCGCCATCGCCGCCATGGAAGAGGAGGTGCGCCTGATGCTGGTGCCGAAGGACCCCAACGACGCCCGCAACTGCACCGTGGAAGTGCGCGCCGGCACCGGGGGCGATGAGGCCAGCCTGTTCGCCGGCGACCTGTACAAGATGTACGTGCGCTATTGCGAAGGGCGCGGCTGGAAGGTGGAGGTGGCCGATGTGAGCGAGGGCACCGTGGGCGGGTACAAGGAGGTGGTGTTCAACGTGATCGGCGAGGGCGCGTACGGCACCTTGAAGTTCGAGGCCGGCGTGCATCGGGTGCAGCGCGTGCCGGCCACCGAGGCCAGCGGCCGCATACACACCAGCGCCGCCACGGTGAACGTGCTGCCCGAGGCCGAGGAGACCGACGTGGAACTGAAGGAGAGCGATGTGAAGATGGAGACCGCGCGCAGCGGCGGTGCCGGCGGCCAGAACGTGAACAAGGTGGAGACCAAGGTGCGCCTCACCCACCTCCCCACCGGCATCGTGGTGATGTGCCAGACCGAGCGCAACCAGCTGGGCAACCGCATGAAGGCCATGCAGATGCTGCGCACCCGCCTCTACGAGGACAAGGTGCGCGAACAGGAGGCCGCCGTGGCCGCCCAGCGCCGCAGCCAGGTGAGCAGCGGCGACCGCAGCGCCAAGGTGCGCACCTACAACTTCCCGCAGAGCCGCGTCACCGACCACCGCATCGAACTCACCGTACACAACCTGCCCGAAGTGCTCAACGGCGAGCTGCAGCCCATCATCGACGCGCTGCAACTGGCCGAGCGGACGGAGAAGCTGCAGGCCGAGGCGGGGTGATCACCTCAGCACCGCCGGCCTTTCCTCCGGTGCCCTGATCTTCGCCTCGGCATATTTGTTCGGGCCACGGGCAACCCCGGGGCCTTGCGTGCGTCTACTGACCAAACTCCTATCATGCGTTCATTGGTCTTCGGGGTCATCATGGTGCTGGGCTGTACCACGGCGGCACATGGCATCTCGGTCACGGTGCAGGTCACGCCTGCGCAATGCGGCCTTTCCAACGGAACGGCCACCGCCCAGGTGCAGGGGGGGCAGTTGCCGTACACCTACCAGTGGAACACGGGAGCGACCACGTCCGCGCTCAGCGGCCTGGCCCCGGGCACCTATTCCGTGACGGTCACCGATGCCATTGGCGATGTGGCCGTGGGGTCGGGGGTGGTGCAGGACAATTCCTTGTTGGCGAACATCTGGCCGAGCACCTCGCCGGACTGCGGTGGCTGTTCGGGGATGGCCTGGATCAATGAGGGCAATTTGGGCGGTACGCCGCCATACTCCTATTCGCTGCCCACAGGCGGCATGTGGGACGGCAACCATGACCCGGCGGGCTTCGGATGGCTGTGCTGGGGCGATCATACGATCATCGTGTCCGATGCCAACGGCTGTTCGGTGGAGGTGAATTTCAGCATCGGGGAACAGGACACGTACTATTGGCCGCCGATCGTTGACACCTACCCGGCCTGTGGCGCGCAAGCGAACGGCAGCATCGCATTGGGCCTGTACAGCATGGGCGATCCATGGTCCATCGTGGTGCAGGGTCCGGGCGGCTTCGATTCTACCTATGTCCTTAATGCCCCGGGGCTGATCACCGGCTTGGCACCGGGTTCGTACGGAGTGTTCAGCCTGGAGCCCTCGGTGTGCGCGCTTCCCAACTCGAATGTGTTCGTGGGCAGCATCCCGGAGCCGTGCGGGTCGATCACCGGGGTGGTGTTCAATGATGTGGACGGCAACTGCGCCCAGGACACCGATGACATCGGCCTGCCGTTCCGGTTGATGACCCTGGAGCCGGGGCCGCACCATGCGTTCACCGACAGCTCCGGCCAGTTCGCATTCAGCACCGTGGAATTCGGCAGCTTCGCCGTGAGCCAGCCGTTGTACAATGAATCCCAGCTCTGCCCGCCGGACATGCCGATCGCCGTCACGGTCGATGGGGCGTCGCCTTCGGCGAACCTGCTCATCGCGGACAGCAGCCATACCACTCTGGACCTGGAGATGACCAGCGTGCTGAGCACCATGCGCCCCGGCTTCGTCTGGGGCAAGGAGTTCCGCGTGCGTA
>JAVFAQ010000245.1:0-5029 GCA_034002325.1 Flavobacteriales bacterium
CGACCATGTGCGCCACGGCATGGCCTTCTGGTGGGACGTGCTCTACCGCGAACGCACCGCCCGGGGAACGCCCCATGCGGAGGCGATGGCCGAGCTGCGCGCCTGGAAGCGGTGGCGCTGGGAGGAGCAGGAACGGCGCCTGGCCGACCTCTTCGGCCCACGCGCCCTGGAGCCGGCGGGCGAGCTGGACCGGCCCCTCACCGTGGACGAGCTCAAGGCCATGGCCGCGTCGCCCCATGTACGCATCGGCGACCACACGCACCGGCATCTGGCCCTGCCGCTTTACACCGACGAGGAGGTGCGCGACAGCCTACGGGCATCGGCGCACTGGTTGCAACGAACCATCGGCGTGGCGCCGGTATCGTTCGCCTACCCCTACGGCAGCCTCGATGACCGCGCCATGCGGCTCGTCCGGGAGGCGGGGCATCGTGTGGGCCTCGCCTATGACAAGGGCCCGGTGGGGCGTGACGACCTGCACGCCGACGGCCTGATGCGGGTGCGCCGGAACACCCTGACCGGATCGTTGGACATCACCACGCAGTGCCACAACCTGTTCGTGGGCGCGGCCCCGGCACGATGAACGCACAGGCGATCGATATCCGGCGGATGACCGCACAGGACCAGGAGGCCTTCGCGGCGCTGTTCCGCACATGCACGGGGCGGCACTTCCCGGCCGGCCTGCTGCCCGGCAAGTACACGGCGCCGGACGGCCCGCCGTTCATGGCGCACATGGCCTTCAACGCGCATGGGGAGGCCGTGGCCGCCCTGGGGCTGATGGGCCATTGGCTGCAACGCGGCGACCGGCGCATCCGGGCGGCCCAGGCCGTGGACGCCATCACCCTGCCGGCGTACCGGCGCCAAGGGTTGTTCCGCCGGCTGGTGCAGGCCAACGAGGCGCTGGCCCGGGAAGCCGGGGTGGACCTGCTCTTCGGTTTCGCCCAGCACGAGCGCGGCAGTGCCGTGGGCCTGCGCAACATGGGGTGGACGGCCTCGGCGCCCCTGCTGCACCATGCCTGGGCCACATCCGTCCCGCCCGGCCAACGGGTGCTGCGGCGCCTGGCCCCGGCCCGGGCCGCGCGCCGACGGGAGACCGTGCTGAAGGAAGCCGCCGTGTCCCCCGGCACGTTGGACGAAGCGGCCATGGCGGGCACGTTGTTCGCCCGCGCCGACGCCTGGCACGCGGTACGCGATCGCGATGCCCTGCACGGGCGTGCCGGCCCGGGGCCGTTGGTGCTGCGCGTGCCCGGCGGCCATGCCTGGGCCTCGGTCCGCGACCGTGAGATGCGCATCGGCGACCTGTTCGGCCCTGACCACCAGGCGTTGTTGAAGGCCACCATCGCCCTGGCCGGGCGCATCGGCTGTGACACCGTGGCGCTCGTGGGCGCGGTGGACCATGCGCTGGACGACCTGCTGCGCCGCCTGCCGGCCATGGTGCGGCCCACCGGTGGCGAGGTCTTGCGCAAGCCCTTGTCCACCCGTGCCCCGGCGGACCACGAGCCGGTGCTGTTCACCAGCGGCGACGCCGACACGTTCTGACCCGTCGCGCCGCCCTGCCGGGCGCCCGTATTTTCGGCCCATGCAGGATGTGCTCGCCACACCCATC
This sequence comes from Flavobacteriales bacterium, assembly GCA_034002325.1. Classification (GTDB taxonomy): domain Bacteria; phylum Bacteroidota; class Bacteroidia; order Flavobacteriales_F; family PHOS-HE28; genus PHOS-HE28. Next base: position 1,604 of record JAVFAQ010000245.1, read on the forward strand.
GAGTTCCTCAAGGGCGTGGGGCCCCAGCGCGGCGAGCTCCTGCGCAAGGAACTGGGCATCGCCACCTTCGGCGACCTGCTGGCCCACTTCCCCTTCCGCCATGTGGACCGCACGCGATACCACCGCCTGGCCGAGGTGCATGCCGAGAGCGGCACGGTGCAGGTGCGCGGCGTGCTGGGGCCGTTGCGCAGCGTGGGGGCCAAGCGCGCCACCCGGCTGGTGGGGTCGTTCTCCGACAGCAGCACCACCGTGGAACTGGTGTGGTTCAAGGGCATCCGCTGGTTGCAGGGATCGCTCAAGCCCGGGCGGCCCTACGTGCTCTACGGCAAGCCCACGGTGTTCAACGGCCGGCTGAACTTCGCCCACCCCGAGCTGGAGCCGGTGGGCGAGGCCGGGCAGGAGGGCGGCACGGCCCTGCAGCCGGTGTACGGCACCACCGAGAAGCTCGCCGCGAAGGGCCTCACCGCCAAGGCCATCTGGAAGTTGCAGAAGAACCTGCTGCCCCACCTGCGCGGCCAGCTCCCCGAGAACCTGCCCGCCCACCTGGTGCGGCTGCTGGGCGGCATGGCGCACGAGGACGCCGTGATCGCCATGCACGCCCCGCCCGATGCCGCCACCCTGGAGACCGCCCGCCGCCGCTTGAAGTTCGAGGAGCTGTTCTACGTGCAGATGCGCCTGCTGCAGCAGCGGCAACTGCTCCAGGAGGGCCTGGGCGGCAACGTGTTCGGCACCGTGGGCGAGCTGTTCAACACCTTCTACAAGGAGCACCTGCCCTTCGAGCCCACCGGCGCCCAGAAGCGCGTGGTGAAGGAAGTGCGGGCCGACATGCGCAGCGGCCGCCAGATGAACCGCCTGGTGCAGGGCGACGTGGGCAGCGGCAAGACCCTGGTGGCCCTGCTGTCCATGCTGATCGCCCTGGACAACGGCTACCAGTGCGCCCTGATGGCCCCCACGGAGATCCTCGCGCAGCAGCACTTCAACACCATCTCGGCCATGCTCAAGGACATGCCCGTGACCGTGCGCCTGCTCACCGGCAACACCCGCGCCGCCGAGCGCAAGAGCCTGCTCACCGCCCTGCGCGCGGGCGCCGTCCACATCATCGTGGGCACGCACGCCGTGCTGGAGGACCGCGTGGTGTTCCACCGGCTGGGGCTGGCGGTGATCGATGAGCAGCACCGCTTCGGCGTGGCCCAGCGGGCGCGCCTGTGGGCCAAGGCCGAAGTGCCCCCGCACGTGCTGGTGATGACCGCCACGCCCATACCGCGCACCCTGGCGATGACCCTGTACGGCGACCTGGACACCAGCGTGATCGACGAGCTGCCCCCGGGCCGCAAGCCGGTGCGCACCGAACACCGCGACGACCGCGCCCGCAACGCCGTGTTCGCCTTCCTGGAGCAGGAGATCGCCAAGGGCCGCCAGGTCTATGTGGTCTACCCCCTGGTGGAAGAGAGCGAGGCCTCGACGGAGGCCGGCCTGGAGCTGAAGGACGTGATGGACGGCTTCGAGAGCCTCTCGCGCCGCTTCCCCCTGCCGAAGTATGCCGTGGGCATCGTGCACGGCCGCATGGACCAGGCCACCAAGGACTACGAGATGGAGCGCTTCAAGAAGGGCGAGACCGATGTGCTGGTGGCCACCACGGTGATCGAGGTGGGGGTGGACGTGCCCAACGCCAGCGTGATGGTGATCGAGAACGCCGAGCGCTTCGGCCTCTCGCAGCTGCACCAATTGCGCGGGCGCGTGGGGCGCGGGGCCGACCAGAGCTATTGCATCCTGATGACCGGCGAGCAGATGGGCAACGACGCCCGCGAGCGCATCCGCACCATGGTGCGCACCAACGACGGCTTCGCGATCGCCGAGACCGACCTGCGGTTGCGCGGGCCGGGCGACCTGATGGGCACCAAGCAGAGCGGCCTGCCCGACCTGCGGATCGCCGACCTGGTGCAGGACGCCGAGCTGATGCAGCAGGCGCGCCACGCGGCCATGGAGCTGCTGCGGCAGGACCCCGCCCTGGCCGATGCCGCCCACGCCATGGTGGCCCGCACTCTGCGCGAAGGCACGGCCGACGCGCCCGTGTGGGGGCGCATCAGCTGAGCGCGGGCTCACGCGCGCAGCACCGCCTTGCGCCGCACCTCGTCCGGGTCCAGCACATGCAGCAGGCAGCCCGCGGCGATCAGGAACTGGCCGATGCCGTACGTGAGCATGATGGACCAATCGGCATGGGGCACGTTGCGCACGAAACGGTCCGTGGCCAGGACCGCATCCGAGGCGATGAACAGCAGCGCGCCCACGAGCACCAGCAGGAAGCTCCGCGGGAAGGTGCGCCGGTAGCGGAAGCCGGCGGCCACGCCCATGGCGGTGATCGCCGTGAGGTAGGCCCCCACCGGCAGCGCCATGGCATCCTCCACCAGGGGCAGCAGGCCCCATCCGAAGAAAAAGCCGAACGCGCCGATGCCCACGGCCAACACCCACGACACCAGCACGCCGCTGCCCGCATGGTTGTCCGCGATGTTCTGGGCGAAGGCGAAGGTGTAGCACAGTTGCGTCATCAGGAAGGCGCCCAGCCCCACCAGGAAGAGGAACTGGTCGCGGTGGGCGAGCATCAGCATCACATCGCCCACCAACGCGAAGAACAGGCCGGCCTGGATGAGCAGGGTGAAGCGGTCGCCCACGCGGCGGCTGTTGAAGTAGAACCAGCTGGAGAGCACCGCCATCAGCAGAGGCTTGCACACGTACTCCATGGTCCGCAGCCCGTGCATCTGCGCCCAGATGGTGCCCAGCAGCGCCGCGCCGTACAGCGTGCCGTTGATCCATGTGCTCTTGTGCGGGCGCATCCGTCCGGCGCAAGTTAGGGGCCGCCCCGCAACGGCCGGCCGCGACGGCAGGGCGATCGGGTCTCGACCTCAAGCAGAGAGTGAGGTTGAGGGCCTCACGCAGACCCGCCTCCCGGAGGGCAGGGGCGCAGGGAACGCAGCGTGTGCCGTCGCCCAAGCGCCCTGGCGTCGTGCGACCGAAGCCTTCGGTGATGGCGCGGTGAGGCCGCATTTTCCCTGCGTTCTCCGCGCCCCTGCGTGAAACCCCCCCAAAGACTTCCAAAAGGGCTCCCCTGCGATGTCAAGGACCTGAGACCTGCCATCCGGGAGGCGGCCCGATAGCCTTGACCGCGCCGGTGGCGATCACCCCACCACGTTCACCTCGCGCTCCAGCCGCACCCCGAAGCGCTCATGCACGCTGGCCACGATCCGCTCGCTCAGGTCCAGCACCTCGCGGCCGGTGGCGCCGCCATGGTTCACCAGCACCAGGGCCTGGTGTTCATGCACGCCGCAATTATTGGCGCGGTACCCTTTCCAGCCGGCCTGTTCGATCAGCCATCCGGCGGCCAGCTTCACCTGTCCATCGGGCGCGGGGTAGTGCGGCGCCTGCGGATGG
>JAVFAQ010000246.1:0-5028 GCA_034002325.1 Flavobacteriales bacterium
CAGGCGGCGGCCCTGCACGTGCGCGAGCAGCTCTTCGCCGGGGTGGACCAGGTGGGGAACCTGCCCGGCAACACCGTCACCGGCGGCCGCATCAACGCCAACAACAGCATGCAGCTGATCATGGCGGACTGTGGCGGCTTCTGCCCCACGCCGGGCGGGCCCACCGTCACCACCACCGGCACCACCGCGGTGTTGGTGCAATGGACCGGCGAGGGGGGCGGCACCATCGACCTGCGCTACCGGCCGGTGGGCGCCCCCACGTGGACCACCATCAGCGGCATCACCGGTGCCCAACAGGCCGTGGGCGGGCTGACCGCTTGCACCGCGTACGAGTTCCAGGTGCGCCGCAATTGCGCCGATGAGGCCCAGAGCGGTTGGTCCGCCGCCGTGACCTGGCTGCACCCGGACTGCTGCTCGTTGGTGACGGTGAACGTGGTGACCGACCGCTACGGGGGGGACGTGACCTGGTCCCTGACGGGCGGCGGCACCACGTACGCCACCGGCGGCCCCTACGCCGACCAGGGCAGCAATGGCGCCTATCCGCAGGCGCCGGTTTCCGTATGCCTGCCCGACGGCTGCTACCAATTGGTGGTGAACGACTCGTACGGTGACGGCATCTGCTGCAACTACGGCAACGGCCACGTGCAGGTGCTGGGGCCGGAGGGCACCGTGCTGGGCACCACCCCCAACGGCAGCTACTCCCAGGTGGTGCTGCCCTTCTGCATCGAAACGCGGGTGCGGGTCAATGCGCGGGCCATCCTTGAAGGGCCGTACACGGGGCCGCTGATGGACGACGGCTTGCGCACCGCCGGGCTGATCCCCGCCACCGAACCCTACACCGCATCGGGGTGGCCCCAGGTGCAGGGCGGCGGGGAGACGATCGGGGCGGGCGTGCTGGCGGTGTCCGGGCCGAACGCCATCGTGGACTGGGTGCGCATGGAGCTGCGGCAAAGCGGCACGCCCGGCACCGTGGTGGCCACGCGCCAGGCCCTGCTGCAGCGCGACGGTGACATCGTGGACGCCGCCGACGGTGCCTCGGCCGTGGACTTCGGGGCGCCGCCGGGCAACTATCACCTGGTGGTGCGCCACCGCAACCACCTCGGCGCGATGACGGCCGTGCCCATCGCCTTGGGCAGCACCGCCGTCGCGGTGGACCTCGCCTCCGCCGCCACGGCCACTTACGGCAGCGGGGCGCGCAAGGCCATCGGCGGGGTGCGGGCGCTGTGGGCCGGCGATGTGAGCGGCAATGGCCAGCTCCGGTACACCGGCGCGGGCAATGACCGCGATCCCATCCTCAGCATCGTGGGCGGCTCGGTGCCCACGGCCGTCGTCGGGGGCTACCTGAACGGTGACGTGAACATGGACGGCTCCGTGCGTTACACCGGCCCGGGCAACGACCGCGACCCCGTGCTGGTGAACATCGGCGGTGCCGTGCCCACCGCCAGCCGCACGGAGCAGGTGCCCTGATCGATCGGGGCTGGTCGATACATTTGCGCTGATGCGAAAGGACCCCATCGACCGCCTGCTCAAGCCCGTGGACAGTTTCATCCACGACCAGGCCGCTTCGGGTCTCGTCCTGTTCATCTCCACGGCCATCGCCCTGTTCCTGGCCAATTCACCCTGGCGGGATGACTATCACCAGTTCTGGACCACGTTGGTGGGGATCAAAGTGGGCGACTTCATCCTGGAGAAGGACCTGCTGCACCTGATCAACGACGGCCTGATGGCCATGTTCTTCTTCGTGGTGGCCCTGGAGCTCAAGCGCGAGTTCGTGGGCGGCGAGTTCTCCAAGCCCCGCAACGCCCTGCTGCCCATCGGTGCGTCCATCGGCGGCATGGCGTTCCCTGCGCTGATCTTCCTGTTCATCGTGGGCTCCTCCAGCCCGGAGTCGGTGGGTTGGGGCATCCCCATGGGCACGGACACCGCCTTCGTGCTGGGGCTGCTGGCCATCCTCGGCAGCCGCGTGCCCGCCGCCATCAAGGTGTTCTTCATCTCCACCGCCGTCACGGACGACATCGGCGCGGTGTCCGTGATCGCCCTGTTCTACACCTCGGACATCTCCATGGTGAACCTGCTGCTGGGCGGGGTGTTCCTGGTGGCCCTGATCGTGATGAACCTGCTGGGCGTGCGCAGCGTGCTGGCCTACGGCGTGGTGGGCATCGGCGGGCTGTGGATGGCCTTCCTGCTCAGCGGGGTGCATGCCACGGTGGCCGGGGTGCTGGCCGCCCTGTGCATACCGGCGCGCACCAAGATGAACGAGGCCAGCTACCCGGCGCGCCTGCATGAACTGGCCGATAAGTTCTCCGCCATGCCCAACGCACCGGGCGACACCATCAGCAGTGAGCAGCAGCACCTGATCCAGAAGGTGAAGCGCTTCAGCACCTACGCGGAGACCCCGCTGCAGCGGCTGGAGCAGGGCCTGCACCCCTGGGTGGCCTTCGGCGTGCTGCCGCTGTTCGCCCTGGCCAACGCGGGCATCGAACTGCCCACTTCGTTCGCCGGGGTGCTTGACAGCAAGGTCACCCTGGGCATCTTCCTGGGCCTGGTGATCGGCAAGCCGCTGGGCCTGATGTTCATGAGCTGGCTCTTCGTGCGCCTGCGCCTGGGCCAATTGGCGGCGGGCGTCAGCTGGATGCAGATGCTGGCCGTGTGCATCTTGTCGGGCCTGGGCTTCACCATGGCGGTGTTCATCAATGAGCTGGCCTTCGCCGACGCGGCCACGCGCGAGGATGCGAAGCTGGGCATCCTGTTCGCCTCGGTGGTGGCGGGGGGCGTGGGCTTCGCCCTGTTCCGGTCGTTCCCCAAGCGAAAACCGGGGGTACCCGCCCCGTAGGCCCGGTCAGTTCCCCGCGGCCATGCGTGCCGCAGCGCCCTCCTTCAGGGCGTACCGGCTCCAGACCAATTCACGGATGCCGCCCGCCAGCAGCACGCGGTCAATGGCGACCAGGGCGTAAAGCATCGTCTCCGCCCGGTGTTCCGGGAGGCCCGGCACACGCAGGCGCTCGGCCCGGGACATGCGCAGGAACCGGTCTTTCAAGGCATCGAACTCATCGGCCCCGAAGGCCAGGCGGGTGGTCGTGCCGGGCAGGTCATCGCCCCGGGCGGCCATCACCATGGCGGCCAGGCTGTCGAAGCTGCCCGCACTGCCGATCAGTACATGCGGCTCGTGGCGCTCGATCACGGCGTAGAGGGGCGCCAGCCGGTCGTCCAGGTGCGCGGCGATGCGGGCCTCTTCCGCCGGGGTCATCGGGTCGCTGGCGGGCATGCGCTCCTGCATGCGGGTGCTGCCCACCTCGAAGCTCCGCTTCCACATCAGCGCCTTGTCCGTGGCCAGGATGAATTCGATGCTGCCCCCGCCGATGTCCATCACCAAGGCGGGCCGGGCGGTGAAGGGCACCGCCTGCCGCACGCCCTCCAGGATCAGGGCGGCCTCCTCTTCGCCGGGGATGATGGTGATGGGGATGCCCGTGCGCTCGCGGGCGGCCCGCACGAACTCCCCGCCGTTGTGCGCGTTGCGCAGGGCCGACGTGCCGAAGCCGGCGATGCGCGCGGCCCCGTGCGTGCGGGCGGTCCCGGCGTACCGCTCCAGGGCCGCGATGCCCCGCTCAAAGGCGTCGGGCGCGATCATGTTGCGCTCGATACCGCCCCGGCCCAGGTATACCGGGACCTCCTCGCTGTGCACGATGCGCATCCGGCCGTCGGCATGGGTGAGCACGAGAAGGTTGAAGGTGTTGGTGCCGAGGTCGATGACGGCGTAGGGCATGGAGCGGGGTTGTCAGGGCCGGTCGTCAGTTGTGCACGGTCGGTTCTCGGGCCGGCCCACGGGTGACCGGGAACGGGCAACTGCGAACTATCCTTTGTACAACAGCCACTTCCCCATCTCCTTCCAGCTGGCCTTCTTGCCGTACATGAGGATGCCCGTGCGGTAGATGCGGCCGGCCAGCCAGGTGGTGCCGATGAAGGTGCCCATCAGCAGGGCCATGCTCAGCAGCAGCTGCCAGGTGGGGGCGCTGCCCATGGCCACGCGCACCATCATCACGATGGGGCTGGTGAAGGGGATGAGGCTGCTCCAGAACACGGCCGGGCTCTCCGGGTTGTACACCGCCATCTGGGCGATGATGATCGCGGCGATCAGCGGCACGGTGACGGGGAACATGAACTGCTGGGAGTCCGTCTCGCTGTCCACCGCGCTGCCGATGGCCGCCAGCACCGAGCTGTAGAGCAGGTATCCGCAGATGAAGTAGAACAGGAACACGGCCAGCACCAGCGGGATGTCGATCTGCATCAGCGGGGCGAGGATGTCCTCGCGGTCCAGGCCGGTGGACGCGCCGCCCTGCGCTTGCTGGAGCTGGGCCTGCACCTCGGCGGTCACGCCCTGCTGGGCCAGTTCCTGGGGGTCGAAGCGGTCGCCCACGAGCACGGCGGTGCCCACGGAGATCATGGCGGTGACGATGACGATCCACAGCACGAACTGCAGCAGGCCCACCAAGGCGATGCCGATGATCTTGCCCATCATCAGCTGGAACGGCCGCACGCTGCTGATGAGCACTTCCACGATGCGGTTCTGCTTCTCCTCCATCACGCCGCGCATCACCTGCACGCCATAGAGGAAGATGAAGAAGAACATGATGTAGCCGAAGAAGAAGCCCACCAGCGCGCGCTCCTGGGCGAAGGACCGGACGCCCACCTTCTCGATGTCGTACTTCCGCAGGTCGAGCGGTTTGCGCACCCGGTCGTAGGCCTCCTTGTCGATGCCCTCGTCGCGCAACTTGGCCAGTTCGATGGCCTTCTCCAGCTCGGTGCGGATGGTGCCCATGGCGAACTCGCTGGGCAGGGCCTTGTAGTAGAGGTCGGCCTGGGCCGCGGTGAGCACCCCGGGCAGCAGGTTCACGCGAACGGTGAAGGGGCTGGCCTTGAAGGTGCTGTCGCTCCAATCATGGCCATCGAGCATGAATTTCACGCTCTCGGTGTCCGTGAGCCGGGTGCCGATCACCCCCTCCTTGTCGATCACCAGCACATGGTGTACGG
>JAVFAQ010000247.1:0-4982 GCA_034002325.1 Flavobacteriales bacterium
AGATGCCGGTGGCCACATTGATGTCGTGCCGCACCAGGGCCTCCAGGGCGCTGTCCGTGGCGGCGGCCTGCTTCACGGCCTGCTCCAGCAGCTTGCGGCCCTCGGCCTGGCGGGCATCGCCGTTCTGCTCGTCGATCACGTGCAGGGCGTAGAGCCGCTCGCGCACCTTGGGCGGCTTCATCAGCACGGCCAGCTCCACCAGCGGCTCCACGCTGCGCACCCCCGCGATGCTCACCAGGGTGCGGTGCGTGGCCTCATCGTCCGGGGCGCTCTCCTCGTCCTCCTCCAGCACCGCCAGGCGGCTCGCGGCGCGCGTCACCACGAAGGAGCTGATGGTGCAGGTGACCAGGATCTTCACGATGGCCCCGTTGAGCACCGCCTCGTTCAGCAGGCGTATCGGGTTCCCGTCGGCATCCATGCCCAGCACCACGTTGTAGCCCACGGTCACCGCGGCCAGGGTGGCGGCCGCCTGCGCGTTGCTCAGGCCGAACATCATCAGGAACTCGTCGCGCGTGAAGCGGAAGCTGAGCTTGCTCAGGTACGCGGCGATGAACTTGCAGCCCGTGGCCACGATGGTCATGGTGGCGGCCACCTTCAACGTCTCGGCATCGGTGAAGAACACCCGGTAGTCCACCAGCATGCCCACGCCGATCAGGAAGAAGGGGATGAACAGCGCGTTGCCCACGAACTCGATGCGGTTCATCAGCGGGGAGGTGTGCGGGATCAGGCGGTTCAGCGCCAGGCCCGCGGCGAAGGCCCCGATGATGGCCTCCACGCCGGCCACTTCGGCCAGGAAGGCCGCCAGGAACACCAGCGCCAGCACGAAGATGTACTGCGAGATGTTGTCGCTCTCCCGCTTGAAGAACCACCGCGCCAGCAAGGGGAAGACCACCATGACGATCGCCGTGAAGATGGCCAGCGACACCCCGAGCCGCACCCAGAAGGCCTGCCCCACGTCGCCCTGCACCATGCCCACGATCACCGCCAGCACCAGCAGGGCCAGCGTGTCCGTGATGATCGTGCCGCCCACGGTGATGTTCACCGCGCGGTTCTTGATCACCCCGAAGCGGCTGGCGATGGGGTAGGCGATCAGCGTGTGCGAGCTGAAGATGCTCGCCAGCAGGATCGAGGAGTACAGCGGGAACTTCAGGAAGTGCAGGCCCACCCACGTGCCGATGCCCATGGGGATCAAAAAGGTGTACATGCCGAAGAGCATGCTGCGGTACTTGTTCTTCTTGAACTCCTGCATGTCGATCTCCAGCCCGGCCAGGAACATCAGGTACAGCAGGCCCACGGTGCCGAACAACAGGATGCTGGCGTCGCGGTCCAGCAGGTGGAGCGCGTTGGGGCCGATGATGGCACCGGCGATGATCAACCCGATGATCGGCGGGATCTTGAACCGGTTCAGCACCAAGGGGCCGAACAGGATGATGAACAGCACCAACGAGAAGATCAGCACCGGGTTCTTCAACGGCAGCGTCAGGGTGATCTCCGGCAGGGCGAGCAGCATGGGCGCGAAGGTCGGAAAGGCATGGGAAACCACGGCGGTGCGGCGGGAACGGTGCCGGTGCGTGCGGGCAGGCCGTGTATCGCCCGTGCGCCCTACATTGGCCCGCCACCGCATGGAAGAAACCGGTGCCGCTCACCTTCGGCGGTGCCTTCACGCCCACATACTCCCCGCCATGAGCAACGCTATCGCTCTCCGTAGCCTGCTGTCCACCATCATCCTCGCACCCGCCCTCGCTGCCGCCCAGCCCTGGTCGTACGACTTCGGCGACCCCGGTGGCGCCGCCCTGCCGCCCAATACCGTAAGCACCACCTTCTTCCCCGGTACGCCCCCGGGCGGCGGCACCTACCGCGCCCGGGCGGGCAACCAGGGCGGCGGCATCGCCTTGGTGGCGCCCGGCACATCCCTGGGCAGCGGCGCCGAGGTGCAGCTCACGGCCGCCACCGGCACCAGCACCAACAAGTTCGGCGTGTATTCATGGGACGCCACCGGCCGCACCGCCATGGTGGGCTTCAAGTGGCGCACCACGGCCACGGGCAACGGCACGCTCGCCTTCAACCTGGGCAATGCCATCTCGGCCAGCAGCAACAACACCATCAGCGGGGTGCAGACCCAGTCGCTCGCCTTGGTGCGGCTGGTGTACGCGGGCGGGGAACTCACCGTGGACCGGCGCGAAGGCGGTGCGTACGTGCCCGTCCCGGCCGGGGCCTTCACCAAGGACACCGACCATGAGGTGGTCGTCGTCGGCAACGCGAACGGCTTTCCGCAGTTCTACCGTCACCTCGGCGAGGACCGCGTGCTCCACGCCCATTCATGGGACCTCTACGTGGACGGCGAGCGCGTATCGCCGGTCGGCGGATGGTCCCGCGCCGGCACGTTCAACAACGACCTGGCGGGCTTTTCCTTCTTCGGTGAGAGCAGCCCGGCCAACAACGCCATGCTGATGGTGGACGACCTGTGGCATACCCCGGAACTGCCCGCCGCGCAGAACGTGCTCTACCACCACGACTTCGGCACGGCCACCGGCACCTTCCCGCACCCGTACATGGCCGCGCCCCCGGTGATCGCCCCGCACCTGACCGATGCCGGCTGGAGCAACAACCTCGGCACGTGGAACAATGTCGCCGGCGTGACGGGCCGCGCCATCGGCCGCAACGTCAATGCCGGCACCCACACCTATGCGCTGGCCCTGGACGTGGACCCCGGCCACATGGTGCGCATCGACGACCTCAGCTTCCATTGGGACCGCGGAACGGCGAGCGGGGTGCAGGCATGGAGCATCGCCATCGATGATGTCACCGTGCGCACCGGCCAAGTGGTGGGCAACGATTGGGAATGGTCGGGGATGGGCCCCTTCGCCCAGCCGGTGGTGGTGGCCGATGGCCGGGTGGACCTGGTGATCTCCCTCACCGGCAGCACGGCCAACACCGCGTTCAACATCGATGAGTTCCGGCTCTTCGGTGAAGTGCTTTCCGCCGGTGGCCCGCTGTTGGCGGTCTCCACCTTCGCCTTGGACCCCTTCGGCCCGCAAGTGGTGGGCGGCAGCACCGCCGCCCAGTCCTTCGATGTCTCCGGCACGGACCTGGTGCCGGCCGCCGGCCAGGTCACCGTGGATGTCCCCGGGGGAACGGGATTCGAGATCAGCCTCGACGGCGTGGACTGGGCCACCACGTTGCAGCTGCCGTACGCCGCCGGCACCCTGGCGCCCACGGCGGTGATGGTGCGCTACGCACCGATGGCGCCCGGCATCCAATCGGGCCTTGCCACGGTGCAGGGCGGTGGTGCGGAGCCGCTCACGGTGGCCCTCTCCGGCCAGGGTGTGCTGCACGCCCCCGTGACGATCTACCACCACAACTTCGGCACGCAGATCATCAGCGGCAGCCCTTACACCGTATCGCCGCTGGCCACCACCGTGCCCGGCGTGCTCGCCGACGGCCTCGGCAATTCGTCCATCGCCAGCTCCACCGGCACCTGGGACCACAATGGCGGGGTCACCGGCTACGGTATCCGCATGTTCCCGGGCACTGACGACCACACCCTGGAACTCTCCCTGGACGTGGCCGAGGGCCTGGAGGTGGAGGTCACCGGCTGCGCGTTCTGGATGCAACGCGCGGGCGGCAGCCAGCACTGGAGCGTCACCATCGAGGGCGTGCCGGTGGCGAGCGGCGGCCCGGTGGGCACCGGCTGGAACCCGATCGGCCCGCTGCCCGTGCCGTCCGTGATGGTCACCGACGGCCAACTGAACATGACCATCCACCTCACCGAAGGCACCTCGAACGCCGGCCTCACCTTCGATGACCTGATGCTGTTCGGCCATGTCGGACCGGCGGGCGGCGACGTGGTCTGGTACAGCTAGATGAGCGGCGATGCCAGCGATCCCATCTGGGACATGGTGCCCGTGGGCACGCCCGGCCCGGCCGTCTTCGACCCCGCGGCCCACGCCGTGGTGCAGAGCGGCCATACGGTGCTGTGGGACGTCCCCATGTCCTTGAAGGACCTGGAAGTGGAGGCCGGCGGCACCCTGCGGATCGCCACCGGCGCCTCCCTCGCCCTGTACGGCAGCGCGCAGGTGAACGGCACCCTGGCCGGCGACCCCGGCGGCGAGCTGGTCCTGGTGGGCGACGGCCCGGTGAGCGTGGTGAGCACCGCCCCGCTCGACCTGTGGCACCTCACGGTGGACGTGCCGGGCGGCGCCTTCGCCGATGCCGACCTCGCCGTGCGCGGCACCTTGCAACTCACCACGGGCGACCTCACCGCATGGGGCAGCGTGACCCTTGTGAGCGATGCCGACGGCACCGGCCGACTGGGGCCCGTGGGCGACGAGGCCGACCTGGTCGGGGCGCTCACCGTGCAGCGCTACATCCCCGCAGGGGGCACCAACTGGCGCCTGCTCGGCAGCCCCGTGGCCGGCCGCACCGTGGCCGATTGGATGGACGACTTCTACACCGCCGGCTTCCCCGGAAGCCATTGGCCCGAGTTCTACGACACCTGGAACGGAGCCTACGCCCCCGGCGCCCAGTACTGGCCCAGCGTGCGTCAGTTCATGGAGCAGGCCCAGACGGAGACCATCGCCGACGGGTTGATCGGGGTGGAAAGCCAAAACACGCCCCTGGCCACGGGCATCGGTTTCGCCGCATGGTGCGGGGACACCATCACCGGCACCGGGGCCTTCACGGTGGACGTGACCGGCACGCCGCACATCGCCCGCACACCCCTGGCGCTGCCCGTCTCTTGGACGCCGCAAACGCCCGCCGCTCCGGCGTTGCAGGGCTGGAACCTGCTGAGCAACCCGCTGCCCAGCCCGGTCGCCTTCGGCCAGATGGACCGGGGCGCCGACGTGGCCAACGGCTACTACGTGTACGACCCGGCCACCGGCAACAACGCCTATTGGGACGCCGAGCTGGGCCTGAGCGTTCCGGAGCAGGCCCTCGACGGCACCATCCACAGCAGCCAGGGCTTCTGGGTGAAGGCCGAC
>JAVFAQ010000248.1:0-4968 GCA_034002325.1 Flavobacteriales bacterium
TACGACACCGCCTATTCGAAGTATTTGTTCAACCGAGATGATGACTATACACAATGGAGGTGGACCTCATTGACCGATGTGTTTTGTGAAGCACGAGGATTTGATTCACTAAAGCAGGCGAAGAAGGAACTTGGTGACAGCTTCGAGGTTGAGATTGGACAATTTGCGATTGAGAACGCCAAGCATGTTTTCCGAACGGCAGCGATTGGCGGCGGCGCAGCAATTAAGCGTAAGGCCACCATTGAAAAGTCCAAGCAAAACAAGGGGCGCGTGTATGTACATCCGGGAGAAGACGTCCCCAATTTCTACATCGTGAACGGAGAGCAGTTCGTCTTCTATGATGCTCGGTTAGTTGAGATTGATGGTGTCAAGATCCCCGGAGAAATAATCACGGATGTTTGGACTGATATTCCGTGGACTGGTATCGCTGGCGAGGGCTCTGTTGAGTTCAAGAACGGCAAGAAGCCAGAATCGCTTCTCAAGCGCGTGTTCGAGATGTGTACAACTGAAGGAGATCTCGTCCTCGATTCCTTTGGAGGCAGCGGCACCACCGGCGCCGTGGCCCATAAGATGGGCCGCCGCTGGATCATGGTGGAGCTGGGCGAGCATTGCCACACGCACATCATCCCACGCCTGCAAAAGGTGATCGACGGCACGGACCAGGGCGGCATCAGCAAGGCCGTACAGTGGCAGGGCGGCGGCGGCTTCCGTTACTTCAAGCTGGCACCCTCGCTGCTGGAAACGGACAAGTGGGGCAATTTGGTCATCAACAAGACCTACAACCCCGCCATGCTCACCGAGGCCCTGTGCAAGTTGGAGGGCTTCACCTACGCGCCCAGCACCACCTGGTACTGGATGCACGGCCACAGCAGCGAGCGCGACTTCCTGTACGTGACCACCCAGCACCTTACCGCCGAGCAATTGCAACACCTGAGCGATGAAGTGGGCGAAGAGCGCACCCTGCTGGTGCTCTGCACCGCCTTCAAGACAAGAACGGGGCGCGCTTCGTCATCCAAAGTCCGCCCCATGGCGGACGGCGGCGACTGGCCCAACCTTACCGTGAAGAAGATCCCGCTGGCCGTACTGAAGAAATGCGAGTGGGGCCACGACGACTACAGCCTGAACGTGGAGAACCTGCCGATGGCGGAGAAGCCCGTGAAGGCGCAACCTGAATTGTTCGGGGAGGCATGAGCGCGCTATCGGCAACGGAAGTGAAGGAACTGGCCCGAACGGGCGAAACGCTCACCGTGGAGTTCAAGGGAGAGGAGCGGAAACCCTTGAACGATCGTGACCTGGTGCTGGCCTGCATCTGCCTGGCCAACACCGATGGCGGCACGCTGCTCGTAGGCGTGGAGAAGGACGGACGCATCACCGGTGCGCGAGCACGGCATGAAGGCGGAACGGATACGGACAAGGTGCGGGCCGTCATTCGCAATCTCACCGTGCCGCCCTTGGAGGTTGGCGTGAGCACGGCGATCGTGGAAGGCAACACGGTGTTGGTGCTGGATGTGCCCAAGGCCGATCGCGTGGTGGCGAATACCGAGGGCACCTGCGTACACCGCGTGATGGCCACCGATGGGCCCGCATGCGTGGCCTACCATCCGCACGAGCATGGCGCGCGTGGCTACGGCCTGGGCGCGGAAGACCTTACGGCGCAAGCCGCACCGCATGCGCATTGGAGCGATCTGGACCCCTTGCAATTCGAGCGGGCGCGCAACACCATCACCGCGCGCAGCGGCGACAAGGTGCTGCTCACCCTCGGTGATGCCGAACTGGCCAAGGCCATCGGGGCCATCGTGAGCGTGGGCGACAAGCTGGTGCCCACCTATGCCGGCCTGTTGCTGTTCGGCCGGGAGGAAGCGCTGACGCGCCATGTGCCCACGCACGAAGCGGCCTTCCAGGTGCTTACCGCATCGGCGGAGGTACGTGTGAACGATTTCTTCCGCAAGCCGTTGCTGGAGACCGCCGAGCTGATCGAGGAGCGCTTCAATGCCCGCAACGAGGAGAAGGAAGTGCAGGTGGGCCTTATCCGCGTACCGGTGCCGGACTATTCCGCCATCGCCTTCCGCGAGGCCCTGTTGAACGCGCTGCTGCACCGCGACTTCCGGGTGAACAACGCGGTGTACGTGCAATGGCACCCGGACCGCATCACCTTGGACAGCCCCGGCGGATTCCCCGAAGGCGTGCGTGCCAACAACCTGCTCACCCACGAGCCCAAGCCGCGCAACCGCCACCTGTACCAGGCCGCCAAACGGCTCGGTCTGGTGGAACAAAGCGGGCGCGGCGTGGACAAGGTGTACATGGGCCAGTTGCGCTACGGCCGACCCATACCGGACTACGAGCGCAGCGACAACACCGGCGTGCGCCTGACACTGCTGGGTGGCCGGGGCTCACTTGCCTTCGCGGCATACGTGTTCCAGCGGGAGCGTTCGGGCAAGAGCATGGCGCTCAACGAGATGATCGCCTTGAACCGGCTGTACCATGATCGCCGACTGACCACCGACATGCTGGCCGGCGACATACAGGCCGGCCTGCCGGAAGCCCGTTCAGTGCTGGAGCGCTTGGTGGAGGAAGGGCTGGTGCAGGCCAAGGGCGAGCGCCGGGGAAGGGTCTATCATTTCTCGGCCGAGGTGTATGAGGCCATCGGCCAGCCCGAGGCACATGCGCGGGTGCATGGCATGGAGCGGGGGGAGCAGGAGGAGGCCGTGTTGGAACTACTGCGCGCGGCCGGGCAAGTGCAACGAAAGCATGTGATGGAGCGCTGCGGATTGACCGGCGACCAAGCCACACGCTTGTTGAATGCCATGTTACAAGCCGGGCGCTTGAAGGTGGCGGGGGTCACCAGGGATCGTTGGTACCGATTGCCAGAAGTGCCTTACCCCCCGGATGTGCAATAATCATTACTCCTTTAAGAAAACGCCCCGCGTACTCGTCAATATGCTGATACACAGATTGTTACATGTTTTGCCGGGAAACTTTCCCGGGGCAGGGACCTGCTTTTTGCCCTCTTCTTATGCCGTTCCTTTCTCCTTTAAGAATGCCCCGGCACGATCCGCACCATCCTGCTCATGAACCGCCACGTGAACGCCATCGCGGGCCGCTTGAGCCTCCGGCCACCCCAGCGCGAGGCGTTGGAGATCTTGGACCGCATCACGGAGATAACCCCACCCGGCAAGGAGGTGGACCTGAAGGGCGCGCTGGACATCATCCGCAGTGAGTACCCCACCGTCACCGACTTCGAGCGCGACTTCCCCTCGCTCTGCTTTGCGCTGGCCACCGGTGTGGGCAAGACACGGCTCATGGGCGCCTTCATCGCCTACCTGCACCTGGCGCACGGCATCCGCAACTTCTTCGTGCTGGCGCCGGGCCTCACCATCTACAACAAGCTTATCACCGACTTCACGCCCAATACGCCCAAGTATGTGTTCAAGGGCATCTCGGAGTTCGCCATCAATCCGCCCGACCTGATCACCGGCGAGAACTACGAGCAGCGCGGCACCGAACTGTTCGATGAACTGGGCCGCGTGCGTGTGAACATCTTCAACATCGGGAAGATCAACAGCGAGGTGCGCGGTGGCAAGGCCCCGAGGATCAAGCGCCTGACCGAGTACATCGGTGACAGCTACTTCAACTACCTCAGCGGCCTCACCGATCTGGTGCTGCTGATGGACGAGAGCCACCGCTACCGCGCCTCAGCGGGCATCCGGGCCATCAACGAATTGAAGCCGGTGCTCGGCTTGGAACTCACCGCCACGCCCATGGTGGAAGGCAGCAAGGGGCCGGTGCCGTTCAAGAACGTGATCCTCGACTATCCATTGGCACGCGCCATGGAAGATGGCTTCGTGAAGGAGCCGGCCGTGGCCACCCAGCGCGATCTCGACCCGAAGAAGTTCGGCGCGGAGCAATTGGAACGCATCAAGTTGAAGGATGGCATCCGACTGCACGAAGACACCAAGGTGCAACTGGAGACCTACGCGCGGCAGACCGAGCAGCGCATCGTGAAGCCTTTCATGCTCATCATCGCCCGCGACACCACGCACGCGGGTCAGTTGCTGAAGCTGATCCAAAGCGACGAGTTCTTCGAAGGCCGCTACACCGACAGGGTGATCCAGGTGGACAGCAGCAGGACCGGCGAAGAGGAACAGCAGATGATCGAGCGCCTGCTGAAGGTGGAAAGCCCCGACGAGCCCACGGAGATCGTGATCCACGTGAACATGCTGAAAGAGGGCTGGGACGTGACCAACCTCTACACCATCGTGCCGCTACGGGCGGCCAATGCGCGCGTGCTCATAGAGCAGAGCATCGGTCGTGGCCTGCGACTTCCGTACGGCAAGCGCACCGGCGTGGAAGCCGTGGACCGCCTTAGCATCGTGGCGCACGACAAGTTCCAGGAGATCGTTGACGAGGCCAACAAGCCCGGCTCCGTGATCCGCATGAAGCAGTTGATCCTGGAACCACCGGGCAGCGCCGAGCGCATGACCGCTGTGGTGGCGCAAACCAACGTGGACCGGATCATCGCGCCCGAGCAACCCGCCAACGGGATCGAACAACCCGCGCCCACGATCGCATCGCCGTTCAAGAACGAGGTGGAACGCAAGGTGGCGGAGGTCACGCTGAAGTTGCTCCGCAAACGCACGGGGCTTGCGACGTCCACGGCCCTGCTCTCCAAGGAAGAGCAGAAGACCATCGTTACGGAAGTCACCGCGTCCATTGCGCCCAAGCAACTTGTGCTGGACGGCATGGAGTTCACCCCGAACATCGCCGAACTGGTGATGACCACCACGCAGTTGATGGTGGACCAGACCATCGACATCCCGCGCATCGTGGTGGTGCCGCGCGGCGAAGTGACCACGGGATTCAATGCCTTTGCACTGGACCTTGCTTCGATCAACTATCAACCTGTCTCGCGCGAGCTGCTGCTGCAAACGCTACGCACTCACAAGCAGACCATTCTTGGAGCGGCCGGCG
>JAVFAQ010000249.1:0-4936 GCA_034002325.1 Flavobacteriales bacterium
CTTGCCGCTGGCCTTCCATGCGGCCACGTGGGACAGCATCTCCTGCCTTCGTTCGGTCCTGCTCATGGGGCGCAAACCTCAGCATCGCAGCAGGCCCTCACAAGATGCAGTCCGCCGGAGGCTTACTGATCTCGGCGGGACTGGTCGGCCTGGGGCTGCTGGTGCTGTGGGGGCGGTCGAAGGACCCGCGTTACCGGATCGGTGCAGCGAGCTGGGGGCTGCTGGTGGGCGGTGCTGTGCTGATGGTGCTGTCCTTCACCATCGCGCCCGGGCTACGGCTGTCCGGGGTGCCGCCCGACGCGCCGCTGGCCACATTGATCGAGCTGCACCCGGACGATTTCCGGATCGGCTGGTTCGTGGGCGGATGGGTGCTGGCCCTGGCGGGGGTGTGGCGCGCGCGTCCGGGGCGCACCCGCTGAGATCGCTGCAAAGAACGAAGCCCCCGTTCATGGAGGCTTCGTTCAAGGAGTTGTTCCACCGACTCACGCCTGTGCGGGCGGGCCGCCGAAGTTCATCGGGATCTCGGGCATCTCGCTCTCGCGGATGGGCCCGTGCGCCTGCTCGTACTTCTGCACATTGTCCGCCAAGGCGCGCATGAGGCGTTTGGCGTGCTGGGGCGTGAGCAGGATGCGGGCCTTCACCTTGGCCTTGGGCACGCCGGGCATCACGCGCACGAAATCGACCACGAACTCGGCGTTGCTGTGGGTGATGATGGCGAGGTTGCTGTAGATGCCGTCCGCGACCTCCTCGCTGAGTTCGATGTTCAGTTGGTTGGGGCGGGGTTGTTCCTTCTGGTCGGCCATGGTACACGGGTGGTTGGTGGCTGGTGAACGGTGAACGGGACACCGGAGCGGGTCCCGTTCACCATTCGCTATGGTCCGGTCACCGTATGGTTCATTCCTCGATCTCCTGCTCCTGCAGCCGCTCGGCGAGCATGCGCTGGTACTCGTCCTTGTTGGCCACGATGTTGGACTGGAAGGCGCGCTGACCGGTGCCGGCGGGGATCAGATGCCCCACGATCACGTTCTCCTTCAGGCCGTTGAGGGTGTCCTCCTTGGCGTTCACGGCGGCCTCGTTCAGCACCTTGGTGGTCTCCTGGAAGGAGGCGGCGCTGATGAAGCTGTCGGTCTGGAGCGATGCGCGGGTGATGCCCTGGAGCAGGGTGCGCGCCGTGGCGGGCTTGGCGGGGCGTGCGGTGACGGGCTTGGCGTCCTTGCGCTTCAGGGCGCTGTTCTCATCGCGCAGCTTGCGCATGCTGATGATCTGGCCCTCCTTGCAGTTGGGGCTGTCGCCGGCGTCCTCCACCACCATCTTGTCGTAGATGGCGTCGTTCTCCTCCATGAACTCGATGCGGCCCACGCTCTGCTTCTCCAGGAAGCGGGTGTCGCCGGGGTCCTCGATCTCCACCTTGCGCATCATCTGGCGCACGATCACCTCGAAGTGCTTGTCGTTGATCTTCACGCCCTGCATGCGGTACACCTCCTGCACCTCGTCCACCAGGTACTCCTGCACGCGGGTGGGCCCTTGGATGTTGAGGATGTCGCCGGGGCTGATGGAGCCGTCGCTGAGCGGGGCGCCGGCCTTGATGAAGTCGTTCTCCTGCACCAGGATGTGCTTGCTCAGGGGCACCAGGTAGGTCTTGCGCTCGCCGGTGCGGCTCTCGACGATGATCTCGCGGTTGCCGCGCTTGATCTTGCCGTAGGAGATGATGCCGTCGATCTCGCTCACCACGGCGGGGTTGCTGGGGTTGCGGGCCTCGAACAGCTCGGTCACGCGGGGCAGGCCACCGGTGATGTCACCGCCCTTGCCGCTGCTGCGGGGGATCTTCACCAGCACGTCGCCGGCCTCGATCTTCTGCCCCTCCTTCACCATGATGTGGGCGCCCACCGGCAGGGAGTACGTCTTGAGCTCCTCGTTGCCCTTGGCGTCCATGATCCGGATCGTGGGGTTCTTGCGCTTGTCGCGGCTCTCGATGATCACCTTCTCGGCGAAGCCGGTCTGCTCGTCGATCTCCTCGCGGTAGGTGGCGTTCTCCTCGATGCTCTCGAAGGCCAGCTTGCCGGCGTACTCGGAGATGATCACCGCGTTGTACGGGTCCCACACGCAGATGCGGTCGCCCTTGCCGATGGCCTTGCCGGGCTTGGCGTAGAAGTAGGCGCCGTAGGGGATGTTGCTGGTGGTGAGCACGATGCCGGTGTTGGCGTCCACGATGCGCATCTCGGTGCTGCGGCTGATGACCACTTCGGCATCTTCGCCCTTGTTGTCCTTGCGCTTCACGGTGCGCAGCTCGTCCACTTCGAGGATGCCGTCGTACTTGGCGGTGATCTCGCTCTCTTCGGTGATCTTGCCGGCCACGCCGCCCACGTGGAAGGTGCGCAGGGTGAGCTGGGTGCCGGGTTCGCCGATGGACTGCGCGGCGATCACGCCCACGGCCTCGCCGATCTGCACCATGCGGCCGGTGGCGAGGTTACGCCCGTAGCACTTGGCGCACACGCCCTTCTTCTGCTCGCAGGTGAGCACGCTGCGGATCTCCACCTCCTCGATGGGGCTGGCACCGATCTTGGCGGCGATGGGCTCGTCGATGAGCTCGCCGCCGGCCACGATCACGTCGCCGGTCTGCGGGTGCATCACGTCCAGCACGGCGGTACGCCCCAGGACGCGGTCCTTCAGGGACTCCACCACTTCCTCGTTGCGCTTCAGGTCGGTGGCCACCAGGCCGCGCAGGGTGCCGCAATCATCGGCGGTGATCACCACGTCCTGCGCCACGTCCACCAAACGGCGGGTGAGGTAGCCGGCGTCGGCGGTCTTCAGCGCGGTGTCGGCCAGGCCCTTGCGGGCGCCGTGGGTGGAGATGAAGTACTCCAGGATGGAGAGGCCCTCCTTGAAATTGGAGAGGATGGGGTTCTCGATGATGTCCTGGCCACCGCCGCCGCCGCCCTTCTGGGGCTTGGCCATCAGGCCGCGCATGCCGCTGAGCTGGCGGATCTGCTCCTTGGAGCCGCGGGCGCCGCTGTCCATCATCATGTAGATGGAGTTGAAGCCCTGGCGGTCGTTCTTGATCCGCTCCATCAGGGTGAAGGTCACCTTGCTGTTGGTGTGGGTCCAGATGTCGATCGTCTGGTTGTAGCGCTCGTTGTTGGTGATCAGGCCCATGTTGTAGTTGCCGGTCACCTCGTCCACGTCGGCCTGTGCGGCGGCCACCAGCTTCTCCTTCGCGTCGGGCACCACCACGTCGTCCAGGTTGAAGCTCAGCCCGCCGCGGAAGGCGCTCATGAAGCCGAGCTCCTTGATGTCGTCCAGGAACTGGGCGGCGCGGGCCATGCCGGTCTCCTTCAGCACCCGGCCGATGATGTCGCGCAGGGCCTTCTTGGTGAGCAGCTCGTTGATGAAGCCGATCGCATCGGGCACCACCTCGTGGAAGAGGGTGCGCCCGCAAGTGGTCTCGATGATCTGGTTCTTGCCGTCGGCGCCGGGCACGCGCAGCTTGATCCAGGTGTGCAGGTCGAGCTGGCCCTCGTTGTAGGCGATGATCACCTCCTCGGGGCTGTAGAAGGTGCGGCCCTCGCCCTTCATGGTCTTCTCCTCGTCGCTGCGGCGGCCCTTGGTGATGTAGTAGAGGCCGAGCACCATGTCCTGGCTGGGCACCGCGATGGGGGCGCCGTTGGCCGGGTTGAGGATGTTGTGGCTGGCCAGCATCAGCAGCTGGGCCTCGAGGATGGCGGCGTTGCCCAGGGGCACGTGGACGGCCATCTGGTCACCGTCGAAGTCGGCGTTGAAGGCGGTGCACACCAGCGGGTGCAGCTGGATGGCCTTGCCCTCGATGAGCTTGGGCTGGAAGGCCTGGATGCCCAGGCGGTGCAGCGTGGGCGCCCGGTTGAGCAGCACGGGGTGGCCCTTGAGCACGTTCTCCAGGATGTCCCACACCACGGGCTCCTTCTTGTCCACCACTTTCTTGGCGCTCTTCACGGTCTTGACGATGCCGCGCTCGATGAGCTTGCGGATCACGAAGGGCTTGAAGAGCTCGGCGGCCATGTCCTTGGGCAGGCCGCACTCGTGCAGTTTCAGTTCGGGGCCCACGACGATCACCGAGCGGGCGCTGTAGTCCACGCGCTTGCCCAGGAGGTTCTGGCGGAAGCGGCCCTGCTTGCCCTTGAGCGAGTCGCTCAGTGACTTGAGCGGGCGGTTGTTCTCGCTCTTCACGGCGCTGCTCTTGCGGCTGTTGTCGAAGAGGCTGTCCACGGCCTCCTGCAGCATGCGCTTCTCGTTGCGCAGGATCACCTCGGGGGCCTTGATCTCCATCAGGCGCTTGAGGCGGTTGTTGCGGATGATCACGCGGCGGTACAGGTCGTTGAGGTCGCTGGTGGCGAAGCGGCCGCCGTCCAGGGGCACCAGGGGGCGCAGCTCGGGCGGGATCACGGGCACCACCTTCACGATCATCCACTCGGGCTTGTTGTCGCGGCGGCTGTTGGCATCGCGGAAGGCCTCCACCACGTTGAGGCGCTTGAGGGCCTCGTTCTTGCGCTGCTGGCTGGTCTCGGTGTTGGCCTTGTGGCGCAGCTCGTAGCTCAGGCTGTCCAGGTCCAGGCGGCGCAGCAGGTCGTGCAGGGACTCGGCGCCCATCTTGGCGATGAACTTGTTGGGGTCCGCGTCGTCCAGGTACTGGTTCTCCTTGCCCAATTGGTCCAGGATGTCCAGGTACTCCTCCTCGGTGAGGAAATCGAGGTATTGCACGGGGTTGCCCTCCTTGTTGATCGCGGTGCCGGGCTGGATCACCACGTAGCGCTCGTAGTAGATGATCTGGTCGAGCTTCTTGGTGGGCAGGCCCAGCAGGTAGCCGATCTTGTTGGGCAGGCTGCGGAAATACCAGATGTGGGCCACGGGCACCACCAGCTGGATGTGGCCCATGCGCTCGCGGCGCACCTTCTTCTCGGTGACC
>JAVFAQ010000250.1:0-4926 GCA_034002325.1 Flavobacteriales bacterium
AGGGTGAAGCGCAGGACCGTGCCGTGCCCCGGGCGGCTGTCGGCCTGCACCGTGCCGCCGTGCTTGCGCACGATGCGCTGCACGATGGCCAGGCCCACGCCGGTGCCCTCGAAGCGGGCGTTGGAATGCAGCCGCTTGAAGGGGCCGAAGACCTGCTCCCGGTGCTTGTTGTCGAAGCCCACGCCGTTGTCGTGCACCTCGATCACGTCGCCCTGTCCATCGGTGCGGTGGGCGATCTCGATGCGCGGCGCGGCGGTGTCCGCGGAGAACTTCAGTGCGTTGGAGAGCAGGTTGTGCAGCACCACCTTGAGCATGGGCGCGTCGGCCAGCACCTCGGTGCCGGGGTCGATGCGCACGGTCAACTGGCCCCGGCGATGCTCGGGCACCTGCTCGTCGATCACGGCGCGCACCAGCTCGGGCAGGTCCACCATGCGCCGCTCGATCTCGCGCGTGTTGGTCTGGGAGAAGCGCAGCAGGTCCTCCACCAGGTCGATCATGCGCTGGGCGCCCTTGTGGATGCGCTCGGTGAAGGCCAGTGACCCGGTGTCGCCGGTGGTGGTGGCCTGGCCGTGCAGATGCTCGCTCAGGGCCAGGATGTTCTTCAGCGGCGAGCGCAGGTCGTGGGCCACGGAATAGGAGAACGAGCCGATGTCCTCCAGGGCCTCGAGCAGTTGGGCGGTGCGCACGGCCACGCGCTTGTCCAGGTCGCTGTTGAGCTTGCGCAGGCGCTTCTCCTCCTGCCGCCGGTCGGTGATGTCCTTGATGATCGCCTGGAACACGTTCTTGCCGGCCTTGCACTCGCCCAGGTGGGTCAGGGTCATCAGGCAGTCGATCAGGTCGCCGCTGCGGTCGCGGATGGTGATGTCCACGTTGAAGGGCCCTTCGTCGCGCGGGTGGGTTCGCAACGAGCGCATCAGGTCCTTGGCGTTCTCCACGTGCTGCATGAAGCCGCGGCCGATGAGCTCGCGCTGCTCCACGCCCAGCAACTTCCCGCAGGCGGGGTTGGCCTCCACGATCCGGCCCCGGTGGTCCACCAGCACGATGGGGTCGCCGGCACCGCGGAAGACCTGGGTGAACTGGTTCAACAGGGCCTCGCGGCTGGTGCGCAGTTCCTGGATCTCGTACGCCTGCTCGATCCGCAGGCGCAGGTCGTGCTCGTCCCACGGCTTGGTGGCGTATGCGAAGATGCCGCCCTTGTTGATGGCCTGGGCCACCGCCTCGATGTCGCTGTACCCGGTGAGCAGGATCCGCATGGTGTGCGGGTGCTTCGCGCGCACCAACGTCAGCAATTCGCTGCCCGGCATGTCAGGCATGCGCTGGTCCGAGACGATCACGTGCATGGGCACGCGCTCCAACACATGCAGGGCCTCGGCGCCGGACGATGCCAGGGTCACGTCCATCTCCCGGCGGAAGGTGGCCTTGAAGGCCCTGCGGTTGCCCTCCTCGTCGTCCACGAACAGGACGCGGATCTTCTTTCTGCTCATGGTCTACGCTCGCTTTTCCTCCTTGGTCCGATGGCGCACGGGCACGGCGATGCGGAACGCGGTGCCCAGCCCGGGGGCGCTGTCCACCCGGATGGTGGCCTGGTGGTCCTCGATGATGCCGTAGGCGATCGCCAGCCCCAGGCCGGTGCCCTCGCCCACGTCCTTGGTGGTGTAGAAGGGGTCGAAGATCCGGGCCTTCACCTGGTCGGTCATGCCGATCCCGTTGTCGGTGATGGTGATCTCCACCTGGTCGCCCGCCGGACGGGTGCGCACCCGGATGGTGGGGGTGCCGCCCTCGCAGCGGGCCAGCACGGCCTGCACGCTATTGGTGAGGATGTTCATGAACACCTGGTTGAGGCGTCCGGGGTAGCACTCCACACGGGGCAGCTCTTCGAGGTCCAGCTCGAAGGCGACCTGGTTGCGGTACTGCGGTGCGAGGATGGCCAGTGTGCTGCGCAGGCCCTCGTTCAGGTCGGCCTCCTTCAGGTCGTCCTGGTCCAGACGGGAGAAATTGCGCAACCCGCGAACGATCTCCGCGGTGCGGGCCGACCCTTCGGCGATACTGTCGATGATCTCGTCCAGCTCAGCGATGGTCTCGCTCAGCCCCATGTCCTCCGCCTGCCGGCGGATGGCGATCAGGGCGTCGGCAGCTTGGGCGGGTTCGACCGCCTGGTAGCGGCCCATCACGTCCAACAGCTCGCGGATGTTGCGCCGCAGGGGCTGGATGTTGCTGGTGATGAAGTTGATGGGGTTGTTGATCTCGTGGGCGATGCCGGCGGTGAGCTGGCCCAGTGAGGCCATCTTCTCGGCGCTCACCAGCTGGGTCTGGGTGCGCTTCAGGTGCTCATTGCTCTGCTCCAGGTCGCGCGTGCGCTCACGCACCTTGATCTCCAGCAGCGTGTTCTGCTCGCGGATGATGCGCTCGTTCTCGCGCGAGGTGGCCAGCGCCAGCGCCTGCGACTGCTCCTTTTCGCGCCGCAGGATGTTGATGCGGTCGGCGAGTACCAGGCTCAGCAAGATGCCTTCCAAGGCTGAGCCGACGGGCATGGTGTAGATGGTGAGCTGGTTATAGGGCAGCATCCCCATGTCCTTCAGCACGAACACCAATGTGCCGAGCAGGAATACCGCCCATGCGAGAAGGAACAGGCCCGCCTGCCGATTGCCCCGCCGCCATGTGCGCAGGATCATGATCAACACATAGAAGGCGAATATCCCGGCCATGGCCTGCGAGAGCTGATAGCCCAGCACCGGGTTGCCGGTTGTGTACAGCACCGCGCCCACCGCGAACATGCCGTAGAAGACGCGGGTGCCCCTGTCCATCCATGGCGTGGCCCGGCGGGTCTCCAGGAAGGACCGGGCGAACTCGCTGGCCGCCGTGGCGGTGGCCAAGGTGAGCAGCAGGGAGGCGTTCATGGCGACCCAGGTGTTGTCGGGCCAAAGAAGAGCGGGCGTTACGCCGAACATCGTGAGCTGGGTGAGGCCCACCAACAGGATGTACACCACGTAACGGAGATAGCTCCGGTCGCGGATCGCCAGGAAGATGAGGAAATTATACAGCACCAGGGCTGCGATGATCCCCATGAAGGTGCCCCGCGCGATGTTCCGCAGGGAAAGTGTTCGGCGGTTCTGCTCCACGGTCTCCAAGATGACCGGGACGATGAGCTGCTTGTTGCTCTGCAATCGGATGTACAGGTCCGCAGTCTGCCCGGGGCCGATGGGCAGATCGAAGATCAGCCCGGGTTCGTTCCGGATACCGGTCTTCGCCGGTTCGCCCAACCCGGCCGTCGCGTTGTGGAGCGGTCGGCCGTCATGCACCACATGCACATCGACGTGGTCGATCTCCGGGTTGTCCAAGAGCAGCACTATGGTAGGCGACTCCGAAGCGTTGCTGATCGTGGTGCGCAGCCAATGGGCGCCTGTGCCGACCCCCAGGTTGGGCACGTCCACGGCCAGCGGGGTGAAGCGGACCTTGGTGGCCACCTCATACAAGGTGGCCTGCTCCGTGCTGTCATGGTAAATGGCCAGGTCCAGACCGATCGGCGAATGCCCGTGCGACCCGTCGAACCGGACTTCCTGGCCCACGAGGACGGCGGTCGGTCCGATCGCCACGAAGAGCAGTGGCAGGCGGGAAAGACATGCGCGCATGGCCCGCCTTGTACGGCGGCGCGGTCCCGCAGGTTGCCGGCACGATCAGCCCGTGTGCCGCAGCCGCTCCCGGACGATCGAACCGTAGGTCTCCAGGGTCAGGATCTTCCGGTCCAACAGCAGCCGATAGACCACTTCCAAGGGCATGGTGGTGATCGTCTCATGGCGTACTTGGTCGGGGCGGATCCGCAAGCTCATGATCTGCTGCCGGTAACGGGTGGGCGCGTTCTCCAGGACGAGGACATCGGGGATCACCAGGGCGATGGATTTGATGTTCGGTACGGGGTACGAGAAGACCCCGCCGTCGCCCACGTCCTCCATGATCGTGAAGCCCACTTTCAGGGCATATCGCAGGGTATAATGGGCCACGAAGCCCACCATGCTCTGGATGCCGATCTGGCTGGCCAAGGCCACGGCAGCGAACCCGAGGATGTTGGGGAGCCCCCGGCCGGCGATCTCCTTGCTGTTCCACAGACCGCAGAGTTCGGCGTTGCCGTGGGGGGCCAGTTTCCGCATCACCGGCCCGATCCGCGGGTCCATGGAGCGGATGGCGGACATCATCGGCAGGTCGTTCTCCCCATCGTCCACCTGAAGCCGAAGTCCCCCCACCATGCCGAACTCCGCGTGCTCGGCCACCAGCACGTATGTGTTGTCGTCCTCGCACCAGGTCTCCGCCGCAGTGAGCACATTGGTCACCCCGATGTCCGCGAGCACCTTGCGATGCCCGTGGAGGTAGGCTTGGCACGAGGAGGCGTCCTCCTTCGCCCTGAACGCTCTGATCACCACCTTTTCTGCTCCTTCCATTCAGCCGGTCGTGTTATCGGGTGGGCGTTGCGACTTGGTCGAACTCCCGGCTCATCACGTCCGCGAACGATCGCCCCGAGGCAACGGGTTCGCCCAACAGGATCCTTCGGGCCAGGTCGCCGGCCACCGCCCCCCCCAACGCCACCCCGCTGGCCAGCTGCGGCCAGGTCACGATGGTCTTGCCCAGCTCGGGGATGGAGGCGCGCATCCGGTCGCTGATCGTCTCCAAACCCACGATCTTGGCCATGAAGGGCAGCTTCTCCAAGTTGGTCATCGGGCGCTCCACCAAGGTCAGGTCCAGGTCTTCCAGCAGGCCGTGCAGCAAGGGGCGGTGGGGCTCCAGGTCGAAGCGCTCCACGTCGATCATGCCCCGGTCGCTGGTGTCCATCACCACGGGGATGCCCAGCTCACGGGCCTTCAGGCGGGCCAGCACTTTGATGTCCACGCTGTCGCACTCCTCCACCAGCAGGTCCAGGCGGCCGCCACCGGTGAA
>JAVFAQ010000251.1:0-4797 GCA_034002325.1 Flavobacteriales bacterium
AGGCGACGTGGCGCGGAGCTACTTCTACATGATGACCCGTTACCTGCCCGTCCTGGGCGGATGGAACGGCCCGATGATGAGCGGCGGCCAGCTGGCGCCATGGGCCTTGCAGATGCTCCAGCAATGGCACCACGACGATCCCGTGGGCCCCAAGGAGACGGCGCGCAACAACTGCATCTTCGGCCTGCAAGGCAACCGCAACCCGTTCATCGACCAGCCGGAATGGGTGGAGACGATCTGGGGCGACGGGGTGGGGGTGGAGCCCCTGGCGGACGGGCCCGACCGGCCGTGGTACCATGATGGCCGCCTCCACTGGGCCATCGACCCCGCCGCCGGCACCGTGCATGTGCGCGTGACGGACCCGGCCGGGCGCACGGTGCAGGAGGTGCGCGGCCATGGCGGAGAGGCCACCGTGGCCGGGCTGCCGCCGGGCATGTACATCGCGGTACTGGAGAACGGGACCGCCCGGCGCGTGCTCCGTTTCGTGCATTGATCCCGATCACCGACATGAAGCGAACCGTACTGCTGTGGCCACTGATCGCCTTGGTGGCCGCCTGTGATGCACCTTCGACCGCCTCGCACGCCGCCCTGGCCCCGCCCGCCGGGGGGGCCGGGCTGCTCCCGCTGGACGGTGCCCGCATCGTGCTCTACAACGTGGAGAACCTCTTCGACACGATCGACGACCCCCGCACCAACGACGACGACTTCCTGCCGCGCGGGCGGCTGCGGTGGACGGCCGGGCGCTACGCCCACAAGCTGGAGCGCCTGGCGCAGGCCATCGCCTGGAGCGGGGAGGGGCCGCCGCCCATCGTGGGCCTGGCCGAAGTGGAGAACCGCGCCGTGGTGGAGGACCTCGCCGCCACCATGCCCCTGGCCGCGGTACCCTACGTGGTGGTACACCACGACTCGCCCGATGAGCGCGGCATCGACGTGGCCCTGCTGGTGGACCCCGCCCACGCCCGGGTGCGCGCGCACGAGGCCCTGCGCGTGCCCCTGGCCGGCGGCGACCGCACGCGCGACGTGCTGCACGCCCAACTGGAACTGGAGGCCGGGGAGGTGCTGCACGTGCTGGTGGTCCATTGGCCCAGCCGCCGCGACGGCCCCGAGGTGAGCGGGCCCAAGCGCATGGCCGCCGCAAGCGTGGTGCGCCGCCGCGTGGACGCGATCCTGCACGACGACCCCGATGCCCGCGTGCTGATCATGGGCGACCTCAACGACGGGCCCACCGATGCCAGCGTGGCCGAGGGCTTGGGCGCCGTGTGCGATCCCCGCCGCGAAGCACCCCTGTACGCGCTGATGTGCATCGATCAGCCCGAAGGCCACGGCAGCTACAACTACCAGGGGGAGTGGAGCTACCTGGACCAGTTCATCGTGAGCCGCGCCCTGCTCCACGAGGTGGACCACGCGAAGGCCCATTGGGACCAGCGGCTGCTCTTCCGCCACCCGCGCTACGGCCGCTCGCCCGACCGCACCTTCGCGGGCACGGACCACAAGGGCGGGTACAGCGACCACTTGCCGGTGGTGCTGCAGTTGCGGTAAGGTCCTCCCGGCCCGCCACGAAAAAGCCCCGGTCCGTGCCGGGGCTTTTTCGTGCGGGACAAGGCGCGGCTCACCGCCGGTTCATGTACACCATCACGTAGTAGAGCAGTGTGCCGATGGAGGCGATGGCGGCCACCAGGTAGGTGCGGGCGGCCCACTTCAGCGCGTCGGCGCTCATGGCGTACTCGGCGGTGGTCACGATGCCGCGCTGCTTCATCCAGGCCATGGCGCGGTTGCTGGCATCGTATTCCACCGGCAGGGTGACGAGGCTGAAGAGCGTGG
The DNA here is from genome assembly GCA_034002325.1 of Flavobacteriales bacterium. GTDB lineage: Bacteria > Bacteroidota > Bacteroidia > Flavobacteriales_F > PHOS-HE28 > PHOS-HE28. The sequence goes on from JAVFAQ010000251.1 coordinate 1,822, forward strand.
TGAGGGCGAAGAGCACGATGCCGAACAGCAGCAGCCCGGTGCCGAAGCTGTTCACCAGCAGGATGCCGCCCAGCAGCACCCACTGCATCCATTGCGAGGCGAAGCTCACGAAGGGCACCAATTTGCTGCGCATGGTGAGCCATTGGTAGGCCGTGGCGTGCTGCACGGCGTGGCCCACCTCGTGCGCGGCCACCGCGGCGGCTGCGGCATTGCGCGCGTGGTACACCGGCTCGCTGAGGTTCACGGTCTTGTTCACCGGGTTGTAGTGGTCCGAGAGCTGGCCCTGCACGCTCATCACTTTCACATCATGGATGCCGTGGTCGTGCAGCATCTTCTGTGCGATCTCCGCACCGCTCATGCCGCTGGCCAGCGGGGTCTTGGAGTACTTGGTGAACCGGCTCTTCAACTGCCGGCCCACCAGCCAGCTGACCAGCATCGCCAGGATGCCGATAGCGTACGCGCCCATCATCGGGTTCATTTCCATGTTCGGTCGATCAGGTATCTGGGCCGGCCTTCAGCAAAGAGAACGCCACGCGGGGCAAGGTGACAGAACGACAGCGGATCACTCGCCGGCGGCATCGGCCTTGGAGATCTCCTTGTCCAGGATGTCGTCGATCAGTTCGCGCGTGGCCCGGTCGATCTTCTCGTTGGTCTTCGCCTGCTTCTTCATGAAGCGCAGCATGGCGTTCTTCTTGATCTCGTAGGCCACGTGTACGGTGAACTCCTTGGAGGTCTCGTTCTGGTAGGTCTCCTCGCCGATCTTGCGCAGGTCGGCCAGTTCGGTGTTCATCACCTCGCGCACCAGGGTCTGGAACTTGTCGGCCACATCGGCGGCGTTGGCGTTCTCGGTCTGGCCCAGGTACTGGTCGGTGACCGCGCGCATGTTGGTGCCCACCTGGCCGGCGAGCTGGTTCTTGGCGTCGAGGTCGGCCTTGCTGCGGGCGATGTTCTGCTTAACGCTGGTGCCCTGGCCGGTGCCGCGGAACCACGCGTTGTTGCTCTCGTACTTGTTTCCGCTGAAGGGCTGCTTCACCTTCACCGAACCGGCCGGCGCCTTGCTCTTGCAGGCGGGCAGGGTGGTGGCGAACAGGGCCAGGACGGCCACGGGCAGCAGGGTGCGTAGGGTGATCATGGTAGGGTGGGGCGTTATGCCGGCCCGGCAAAGAAAACATTGTGCCGGGCGCGCGTGTCCAAGGGCGCTGGATTTTTAGCGGGAAGCGCTTCCGAACGGACGGCCCCCGATCGCACCTTTGGGAAAATTCCACGCCCATGAGAGCCCTGAAGATCCTGTTGATCATTGTCGTTTCCGTGGCCGCCCTGCTGGTGCTGCTGTCCTTGCTGGGGCCGTCCACCACCGTGGTGGAGCGCACCGTGGCGATCCACGCGCCCGACTCGGTGGTGTACCCGCGCATCGCATCGCTGGAGACCATGCACGGCTGGAGCCCATGGGCCGAGGCCGACCGCGACCAGGAGACCGCCTTCCACGGCACCGATGCCACCGTGGGGTCGAAGCAGACCTGGACCGGTGATACCGTGGGCAGCGGCAGCATGGAGGTGACGGCCCTGGAGCCGTACCGCCACGTGGGCCTCGACCTGCGCTTCACCGAGCCGTTCGCCTCTCAGAGCCAGGTGGACTTCGACCTGGCGGCCGACGGGGACACCACGCACGTGACCGAGCGGGTCACCACCGAGAACGGCTTCATGGCCCGGATCGTCTGCCTGTTCATGGACCCCGAGGCGATGATGGGCCCGATTTTCGAGCAAGGGCTGAACAACCTGCGCGGCCAGGCCGAAGCGGCCCACGCCGAGGCCCGCGCCGCCATCGCCGCCCGCACGGTGAACGGCCATCTGATCGACACCGTGGAGCGCCCCGAGACGGTCTACGTGGGCCGGCGCAACAAGCGCGTGAAGTGGACCGATCTGAGCCGCTTCCACGGTGAGAGCTACGCCGCCGCCGGTGGTGCGTTGGGCGCCTTGGGCGTGGAACCCGGCGTGCCCACGGGCCTCTATTATGAATGGAACGAGCAGGACCGGTCGGCCGATCTGCTGGCCGGCTTTGCCGTGCAGGCGCCCGGCGACCTGGTGGTGCCCGGCATGGACGTGGTGGTGGTGCCCGCCAGCCGCATGCTGCACGTGGCCCATCGCGGCGCCTACGACGGCCTGGGGGCCGCCCACGAGGCCTTGGGCACCTACATCGCCCGCAACGACATCACGCACTACGGCCATGTGATCGAGGAACACGCCATCGGCCCGCCACAGCAGCCGGACACCGCCCTGTGGCTCACCCACATCTATTACATGGTGCGTTGATCGCGCCGCCCGCGTGCAAGCCCCGGTCGCCCCACGGCCGGGGCTTGCCGTTCCCGGGGGCGTACCTCGGTGCGGATGGCCCAACTTCGCGGCATGGAGTTGCACTTCGCCCGGTACCGGCTGCTGTTCCACCATCCCTTCGGCACCGCGCATGGCACCCGCGATGGCACCGATGCCGTGTTCGTGCGGTGGGGCCGCAACGGTATTTACGGGCACGGCGAGGCCACCTTGCCGCCCTATCTGCCGCATACGGCGGACGAGGTGGTCGGCATCCTGCGACAGGTGGCCATCCACCGCCTGGAGGCCGAATGTGAAATGGTGCTCCGAGGGGCGACGAAGGCCCCGGCCTGGACGACCGACATGGCTGCAAGGAACGCTTTGATATCGGCCTATATCGAATTGAGGTCCAACGAAATGGGCGTTGCCATTGCAAGCTGGATGGAAGTCCCGGAAAAGCCTTTCGCGACCGCCATGGTGACGCTTGGGCACGGTGCGCCGGAGCTGATCGCCGCCAAACTGGGCGAGCTGCCGCGCTCCCGTGTGCTGAAGGTGAAGCTGGGCTCCGGCCTCGACCGCCGGACCATGGAGCAGGTGCTGGCCCTGGACGATCGGCGGTTGTTCCTGGACGCGATCCAAGGCGGGACCGAGGGGCGGCTGGCGCTGGAC
>JAVFAQ010000252.1:0-4795 GCA_034002325.1 Flavobacteriales bacterium
CCTGGTGCGCAGCCGCGACAATCTGCGCAGCCTGCAGATCCACACCCGCAGCGGGGTGGGCATACCCAATACGGTGTTCACCAACTACAGCAAGGACGTGGGCAGCATCGTGGAGAAGGTGGGCGGCGCGCCGTGCATCATCAAACTGCTGCAGGGCACCCAGGGGCTGGGCGTTGTGCTGGCCGAGACCAAGAAGGCGGCCGTCACCGTGTGCGAGGCCTTCAACAGCCTGAAGGCCCGGGTGATCGTGCAGGAGTTCATCGAGGAGAGCCGCGGGGTGGACGTGCGGGCCTTCGTGGTGGACGGCCGGGTGGTGGGGGCCATGCGCCGCACCGGCAAGGAGGGCGAGTTCCGCAGCAACCTGCACCGGGGCGGCACCGCCGAACTGGTGGAGCTCACCCACGAGGAGGAGGTCACCGCCATCAAGGCCGCCAAGGCCCTGGGCCTGCACGTGGCCGGCGTGGACATGCTGCAGAGCACGCGCGGCCCGCTGGTGATCGAGGTGAACAGCAGCCCCGGCCTGGAGGGCATCGAAGGGGCCACCGGCAAGGACATCGCCGTGGAAGTGGTGAAGTTCATCGAGCGCAGCGTCTGAGCGCCCGGCCGGCGGCTACCCCAGCACGTGCCGCCGCGACACGTCCACCACGAACCGGTCGCGCAGGAACTTCCGCCCCAGCAGCACCTGGTAGCGCATGTCGCTGCGATCGAACAAGGTGAAGGCCGTGCGCACCGCGTGGCCGTTGAGCACCACCTTGGTGCGCACCAGGTAGCGGCGGCTCTTCTCCCCGTTGCTGCTCTTGACGGTGACCCGCTCGAAGCGCTTGAACACCTTGGTCCGGCGCCGGCCGCCCATCTGCAGGGTCACGTGCAGCGCCCGCACACCGTTCACCGTGCGCACGCGCACCTGCTGGTAGTGCATGGCGCTGCGGTAGGCGCCCGTATCGATCTTGGCCTCCACGCGCGCCACGCCCAGCCCGGGCAGGGCGATGTGCTCAGTGCGGCCGATGGTGACCAGGGACGGCATGCGGACGCCCAAGGTAGCCGGGGCCGGGAGGGGCGCAACGGGTCACGCCGCGCCTTTGTTCACAACCGGAAGCGCAGAAAACCCATGCTCAACGACAAGGTGGGATGCGGCCGGGTGAAGAAGGAGACCACATCGCGCGATGCGAACCCGGCCTCCCAGGTGCCGTTGCCCACGATGAAGGTGATCCCCACCGGCACCTTCAGGCCATAGCCGCCCCCGGCACTGAGGCCGGTGCTCAGTTGCAGCCATTCCACGGGGCGCACATCGCCCCCCACCCCCACCACCGGACTCGCCAGGCTGCCGGGCTCTTCGTTCAGGGGCAGTGCCACTTCCGCCCCCAGTTCCACCCGGTCGCCCAGGGTTCGCCCCAGGCCGAAGCGGCCCATGGCGGGCAGCGGGCGCTTGGTGCGCTGCCCGGCCTCCCAGTCCAGGAAGCCGCTGTTGGTGGCGAAGTCCTCGATGCCGTGGATCAGGTTGTAGTTCTCCAGCCCGGCGGTCGCCAGGTCGATCAGGTCGCCGTCGCGTGCGGTGTACACGTTGCCCGTCCACGTGATCGCGCCGATGTCGCACACCGATGCACCGACCCGCCACTTCCCGCCGATGATCATGCTCATGCCCAGGTCCAGCCCGAAGCCGGTGCCGGCGGGCTCGGGGAAGAGCATGGCCCCCGGGGACAGCCGCGCCCCGGGCCGGCGCTCGCCGGTCTGGTAGTCGATGTCCAGGCTGCTGGTGAGCGCGGTGAAGCCGCTGGCCCGGCCGTCGCGCGCCACGATGTCGCCGATGCCCACGCCCAGCAGGTATTTCAGCCCGATGCCGAGATGCACCTCGACCTCATCGTTGCGCACCAGGTGGTGGCCGTACGAGAAGTTGAACTCGCGGTACCACGTGCCGCGCAGGTGCGAGCCGTCCAGCACGCGCGAGAGCAACCGGGGCTCGGTGGCGATGCCCAGGGCGATCAAGGCCAGCGAGTCCACGGACATGTCCGCGTAATTGCTGATGGTGTCGCCGGTGACCAGCACCAGCAGGTCGAAGTAGTCCGACCGATAGCCGATGAAGGCCAGCTCGGCGGTGAGCGGCCCGAAGCGGGACGACACCTGTGCGCGATCGCGCACCTGGAAGGCGAAGCCGCCGGCGTTCTCGGTGGTGAGGGCGGCGCCGAAGAGCATCAGGTCCATCTGGGCGGTGACGCCGGCATCGGCGAAGATGCGCCCGGCCTCCACCTTCTGCTCCTGGTTGAACCGGAAGTCGGTGTCCAGCAGGCGGTGGCGGATGTCGTTGCGGGTGAGGGCGTCGGAATGGGCGCTGTAGCTGCCTTCGGCCAGGCCGATGGCCACGCGCTTGCCTTCATGGCGCCACCGCCAGCCCAGGTTGGCCGGGTTGATGCCCACGGCCTGGTAATCGGTGACGAAGGTGGTGGCGGCGGCCCGTCCGGTGGCGTTGAACACGCTCATCTCGGGCTGGGCGATCGCGACGGCACCGGGCAGTGCCGCGGCGAGCAGGAGGCAACTGGCACGCATGGCTCGAAGGGTTGGAGGGTGCGCAAGGTACCGGGCACGGGGCGGTGGCCCACCGGGCATCCCCCGATCTCGGGAGGCGGGCACGGGGGATCAGATGCGCGGCTGCGGCACCATGTCCAGGGGAGCGACGTGGCCCGCGTGCAGCAGGTAGCGGCCGGCCATGGCGATCATCGCCGCATTGTCCGTGCAATAGGCGAAGGGCGGCAGGAAGAGCTGCCAGCCCTCGCGCCGGGCCAGTTCGGCCGCCTCGGCACGCAGATGCTTGTTGGCGCTCACCCCGCCGGCCAGGGCGATGTGCTGCACCCCGTGCTGCGAAGCCGCATCGCGCAGGCGGGCCAGCAGCACGCGCACGATGGTGTGCTGCAGCGCCGCGCACAGGTGGGGCAGCTCCTTGCCGATGAAGGCGGGGTCTTGGGCGGTGCCCTTCTCCAAGGTCTGGCGGAAGGCGGCCTTCACCCCGCTGAAGCTCATGTCGAGCCCGGGCACCCGGGGCCGGGGGAGCGGATGGCGTCGCGGGTCGCCGCCCTGCGCATGCCGCTCCACCATGGGGCCTCCGGGGTACGGCAGGCCCAGCATCTTGGCCCCCTTGTCGAAGGCCTCGCCGGCGGCATCGTCCAGGGTGGTGCCGATGGTCTCCATCCGCAGCGGGCCATGCACCAGCACCAGCTGGGTGTGGCCGCCGCTCACGGTGAGGTTCAGGAAGGGGTGTTGCGGCCGGGGGCGCGGCTCGCCGTCGTCGATGAAGTGGGCCAGCACGTGGGCCTGCACGTGGTCCACCGCCAGCAGCGGTATGCGCAGGGCCTGGGCCATGGAACGCGCGAAGCAGGCCCCCACCAGCAGGGCGCCCATCAGGCCCGGGCCGCGGGTCACGGCGATGGCCGTCAGGGCCGTGCGCTCCACCCCGGCCTGCCGCATGGCCTGGTGCACCACCGGCACGATGTGTTCCTGATGGGCACGCCCGGCCAGCTCGGGCACCACGCCGCCCCAATGGCGATGCACGTCCTGGCCCGCCACCACATTGGACCGCAGCACGCCGTCCACCATCACGGCGGCGGCCGTCTCGTCACATGAACTCTCGATGCCGAGGATGATCTCCGGGGGCTGCCTCACGACCGGCTACTTTTGAACGCTTCGGCCCGGGCCTTGCACGGCCGGGCCCGCAAAAGTAGCCCCTCGCCATGCCCACCGCCGCCCCCACCCCGCTGCGCCGCCTGTTGCGGTGGACGGGGCGGACCGTGCTGGTACTGCTGCTGTTGACGGCGATCATCGCCGGCTTGCTCACCGTGCCGGCGGTGCAGACCCGTGTGGCGGGCCGGCTGGCCGCATGGGCCACGGAGGAACTGGGCGCCGAGGTGCGCATCGGGGCCATCGCGTTCCGGCCCTTCTCCGAGCTGGAACTGCGAGGGGTGTACATCGGCGACCTGCACGGCGACACCCTGATCGCCGTGGACCTGCTGCGCGTGGACGGCCTGCAGCTCAGCACCGGCCGCCGGCACGTGCAGGCCCGGACCCTGCATTTGCGCAACGCCCGCTTCGCGCTGGGCATCGCCCCGGGCGACACCACGAGCAACCTCACGCAGTTGGTCGACAAGCTGGCCGGTGCCGATACCACCGCAGGAGCGGACTGGACCGTGCGTTGCGGCGTGGTGGACATCGGCGCGCTGCATTTCACCTTCCACCGGGCCGACAGCCTGCCGATCCCCTTCGGCGTGGACTTCGCGCATGTGGACGTGCGGGGCGACCGCATCCGCGGCCATCAATTCCGCGCGGCCGGCGATTCCATCGGCATCCACCTGGAGGAGCTGGCCCTGAGCGAGCACAGCGGCTTCCGGCTGGACCAGCTCCTGGGCGCCGCCCAGGTGAGCCCGCGCGGGATCACCATCGACCACATGCGCCTGCGCACCCCGCACAGCGCCATCAGCGGCCGGTTGCGCTTCACCACCCCGGATTGGGCCGCCTATTCCGATTTCACCTCCGCCGTGAACATGCGCCTGGCGCTCGACAGCTCGCTGGTGGACTTCCGGGACATCGCCTTCTTCGCACCGGGCCTCGAGGGCATCGAACTGCCCATCCACATCAGCGGCCGGGTACGGGGGCCGGTGAGCGAAATGAAGGGCCGCGACCTGGACATCCGTTTCGGCGAGCGGTCCCACTTCCGCGGCCACGCCGAGCTCACCGGCCTGCCCGACTTCGCCAACACCTTCATGCTGGTGGACGTGGACGAGCTGCGCACCATGTACACCGACCTGGCCGC
>JAVFAQ010000253.1:0-4787 GCA_034002325.1 Flavobacteriales bacterium
ATCGACGGGCACACGGCGTTCATCGGTGGCATCAACATCAGCGACCGCTACGTGAACCGCGCCGATGGCACCGGCCCGTGGTGGCGCGACACGCACCTGATGATCGCCGGGAGCGGGGCCTTGCAGCTGCAGTACATCTTCCTCTGCGATTGGAACTTCTGCGCGGGCCAGCAACTGGGCGCCACGGCCGGGTTCTTCCCCAAGGACCATGCGGGCGAAGGCGACGTGGGCGTGCAGGTCGCCGCCAGCGGGCCGGATTCGCCGCGCCCCACGATCATGCTCTCGCTGCTGCGCGCCATCACCATGGCGCGCGAGGAGATCCTGCTCACCACGCCCTATTTCATCCCCGGCGAAAGCATCTCCGAGGCCCTGCGCGTGGCGGCGCTGGCCGGCGTGCGCGTGCGGCTGCTGGTGCCCGCACGCTCGGATTCGTGGCTGGTGAACGCCGCCGCCTGGTCGTTCTATGACGAGATGCTCGCCGCCGGCGTGGAGATCCACATGTACCGACGCGGCTTCGTGCATGCCAAGACCATGGTGGTCGACGGCCTGGTCGCCGTGGTGGGCACCGCCAACATGGACCAGCGCAGCTTCGACCTGAACTTCGAGGTGAACGCGGTGCTCTATTCCCGCGAGGTCGCCGGGCGGCTGCGCACCGAGTTCGAGCGCGACCTGGGGCATGCCGGCCGGGTGGACCCCGCGCGCTGGGCCGCCCGCCCGCTGTACAAGCAGTTCCCCGAGCGGCTGGCACGCCTGGCCGCACCGCTGCTGTGAGGCCACGCGCCGGTCCGCGCCGACCCGCGTGGGGGCGTCCGCGCTGACCGTCGTCATCTGCGCGCGGTCCCAAAACCGGAACTTCGCACCATGCGCCTCATCGCCGCCCTCCTCACCGGTGCCGCCCTGTTGCTGGGCGGCTGCTCGGGTGCTCCCCCTGACCGTGACCCGTCAACGGACCCGCATGCCGGATCGCAGGCAGGCCTGCCTGCCGGCCAGGAAGGCCTGCCTGCCGGCCAGGCAGGCCCGCCCTGGGAGGTGAACGCGGCCACCCGCGAAGGGGTGCAGGCCATGCGCCGCCTGGTGGAGGGCTATCCCGCCAACGCGCTGCGGAACGGGGCCTTGAAGGATTCGCTGGAGACGCAGCTCACGCTGATCTTCGAGCGTTGCACCATGCAGGGCGAGGCCCACGAACGGTTGCACGATTTCCTGCTGCCGCTCTATCAGCTTTACCGCGAGCTGCCGCCCGACCCCGGCCCGGAGCAGGTGGCCGCGATCCGAACGCACCTCGAAAGCTTCGGGAAGGAATTCCGGTGAGGTGGCGAGGGCGGAGGGAGGCCCCGAGGGGGGCGCTCATCCCCGCACGCTGCTCACCTGATGGGTGCCGATGCTGTACGGCTCCTGGAGGGCGGCCATGACGATGCCGCGGGCCACGGCCACCATGTTGCGCAAGACAAGCAGCTCATCGGTGCGCACGCCGCCGGCCCGGGCCCGCTCCACCAGCCCGTTCGTGCGTTCGATGCGGCGCAACGCCTGATGCAGGCCGTGCGTGCCGCGCAGGATGCCGGCGTGCCGGGTCATGGTGCCGCGCAGGGCGTCCGTCAATGCCGCGGGGTCGATCGCGGTGGTGCGGTGCATCGGAACGGGCGGGGCCACCTCCACGTCATCGGATGGCGGGACGGCCGGCTTGGCGCGCAGCATCCACTTGGCGGCATGTCGGGGGATCACCAGGGCCTCCAACAATGAGTTCGAGGCGAGGCGGTCCGCGCCGTGCAGGCCGCTGCATGCGCATTCGCCCAGGGCGTAGAGGCCCTTCATCGCCGTGCGGCCCGCGCCGTCGGTGCGGATGCCGCCGCAGAGGTAGTGTGCGGCGGGCATCACCGGGATGCGGTCGCGGCCCGGCACGATGCCGTGCGTCTGGCAATGCGCGGCGATGGCGGGGAAGGCCCGGCGGAAAGCTGCGGTGCCGATCGCCGCGGCATCGAGCCATACGTGCGGCGCCCGCGTACGCGCCATCACGCGCGCGATGGTGCGTGCCACCACGTTGCGCGGGGCCAGGTCGCCCTGCGGGTGCGCGCCGGCCATCAGCGGACGACCGTCCGGCCGCAAAAGCACCGCGCCCGCACCGCGCACGGCCTCGCTGATCAGGAAGGCGGTGCCCGTTCCGCCGGTGTACAGGGCCGTGGGGTGGAACTGCACGAAGGCCATGTCCTTCAGCGGTACGCCCGCGCGCGCGGCCATGGCGATGCCGTCGCCCGTGGCGCCCGGCGGATTGGTGGTGTGCCGGTACACCTGCCCCGCGCCGCCCGTGGCCAGCACCACCGCATGGGCGAAGCGGTCGGTGAGGCGGCCGGTGTGCGGGTCGCGGGTGCGTACGCCGGTGCATCGCCCGCCGCGCACCAGCAGGTCCGTGGCCCGGGCATCGATCACCTCCACCTGGGGCAGGCCGCGCATGCGATCCTGCAGCACGCGCACGATCTCCGCCCCGGTGCGGTCCTGGTGATGCACCACGCGGGCGGTGGTGTGGCCGCCCTCGCGGGCCAGGGCGAGCGCGCCTTCCGCATCGCGATCGAACAGCGCGCCCATGTCCAGCAACGCCTGCACCATCGCCGGCCCCTCGCGCACCACGCGGCGCACCACGGCCGGGTCGTTGCGGCCCTCGCCCACGGTGAGCGTGTCGCGCACATGGTGCGCGGTGCGGTCGGCCGGATGCCACACCGCCGCCATGCCGCCCTGCGCCGCGTAGGAGTTGCTGCCGTGCACGGCCTCCTTCGCGATCACGCGCACCCGCACGGGCCGCCCGCCCGCCTGCGCCACCAGCTCGGTCGCACAGACCATCCCGGCGATGCCGCCGCCCACCACGATCACGTCAAGGGGTGTGTCCATCGGAGTGCGGATCAGACAATTGGATGATCAGAAGATCAGAAAATGGGAGTCCTCGGAAACATCAAAGGCAAAGACCTTCTTCCGCTTCAATTTTCTGACCTTCTCATTTTCTGATCCTCTGATCCTCTGATCCTCTCATTCTCTGATCCTCTCATTTTCTGATCATCTCATTCTCTGATCATCTCATTCTCTGATCATCCGATCCTCACCCCAACTCAAGCATCTTCCTCAACGACCGCTCCGCGCCCTGGCGCACGTCCTCGGGCAGTTCGATCGCGGGCCGGCCGTCGCGCAGGGCGGTGTACATCTTGCGCACGGTGTTGCGCTTCATGTACGGGCACTCGCTGCACGCGCAGGTGTTGGCGGCGTGGGCGGGTGCGGGGACCAGTGTCTTGTGCGGCACGGCGGCGCGCATGCGGTGCAGGATGCCGGCCTCGGTGGCCACGATGAAGGCGGAGGCCGGGTCGCGCTGCACGAAGTCCAGCAAGGAGGCGGTGGAGCCCACGTGGTCGGCGTCGGCGAGGATGTGCTCCGGGCACTCGGGATGCGCGATCAGTTTCGCCTCCGGATGCTTGCCCATCAGCAGCTTCATCTTGTCGGCGCTGATGTCCACATGCACTTCGCACACGCCGTCCCACAGCACCAGCGGCCGGCCGGTGATGCGCTGCACGTAGGCGCCGAGGTGCTTGTCGGGCGCGAAGATCACCGGGCGGTCCTTGGGCAGGCTGTTGACCACGCGCACGGCGTTGCCGCTGGTGCAGATGATGTCGCTCATGGCCTTCACTGCCGCGCTGCAATTGATGTAGCTCACCACGAGGTGATCGGGATGCGCATCGAGGAAGGCGCGGAACTTGTCGGCCGGCGCGCTGTCGGCGAGGGAGCAACCGGCTTCGAGGTCGGGCAGCAGCACGGTGCGGCCGGGGTTCAGGATCTTCGCGGTCTCGGCCATGAAATGCACGCCGCAGAAGAGGATCGTGTCCGCGCCGGTGCGATCGGCGGCCTGTGCCAGGGCCAGGCTGTCGCCCACGAGGTCGGCCAGCTCCTGGATGTCGGGCGTCTGGTAGTAGTGCGCGAGGATCACCGCGTTGCGCGCGGCCTTGAGCGCGAGCAGCGACTCGTAGAGCTCGTGCTCGGAGATGCGGTCCAGGGCGTGGTCGTCGTGGATCATGGCACGGGGGGCGGTGGGTTTTCCGCGGAAGTACGGCCGGGCCACAGGGCGATGGCGGCGTGGCGCACCAGCAGGGTGAGGCCGATGAACAGGCCGATGCCGGACACGGCGAAGCCCGCGATGAAGGGCCAGGCGCGGTCCATGATCGGCTGGAAGGCCATGTCGGTGGTGACCGTGAGCCAGCCCTTCACGGTGCCGGCGGCCACCAGGCACAGCCAGAAGAGCAGCAGCGACCCGTTGAAGGTCCAGAAGCCGATGCGGGCCGCGCGGTCCATGCGGGCGCCGGCGATGAAGCACACCGAGGCGAACAGGATGGTGGTGTTGATGCCGATGGTGCTGCCCATGGCGTGGGCCACGGTGATGTGCGTGCCGTGGGTGAACAGGTTGATGGCCGGGATGGAGATCAGCAGCGCGAGGGCCAGGTTGATGAAGACCCACACCTCGCTGGCGAAGAGGAAGCGGTGCGGCAGGGAGTGGCGTTGCTTCAGCCCGGCGTCCAACGTGCCGCGCCACTGGCGGATCATGCGCACCAGCAGCAGCCACTCGGTCATGCTGATGGCGTACGCCAGGATGCGCAGCCACGACGCCGCGGGCACCGGGTAGATGTGGTGCGCCCATCCGAAGAGCAGGTTGGTGAGGCCCAGCGCGAAGAGCAGGTAGGCCGTGCGCGAGAGGGCCGGGCGCGCATCGCCGCCGATGCGTTCCATCACCACCATGCCCGTGCCGTACACCAGCATGTTCC
>JAVFAQ010000254.1:0-4777 GCA_034002325.1 Flavobacteriales bacterium
GCGGGGTGAGCATGATGTCGACGATGGGCATTGCGGAAGGGTGGAAGGGTGGAAGGAAGGAAGGGTGGAAGGACGGAAGGGTGGAAGGAGGAAGGGTGGAAGGAGGAAGGACGGAAGGGTGGAAGGAGGAAGGACGGAAGGAGGAAGGACGGAAGGACGGAAGGGTGGAAGGATGTCTCGTCCTGAAAAAGGTTGACGGGTTAATGGCGTTAGTCCTGCGTTAGGGTTCCAAGTTCGGGTTTGTCCTGGACCGGGTTGACGCCGGAGTAGTAGTTCTTCCAGCGCTGGGGCCGACGGAACTCCAGTTCGTGGGCCTTGGCAGGCACTTCATGGTCGATGCTCATGTGCAAGTGTTCCTCGTTGTAGACCCGGACGGTGAGAGGCTACTGACTGCTGACAACTGACTGCTGACAACTGACTGCTGACAACTGACTGCTGACTGCTGACAACTGACTGCTGACAACTGACTGCTGACAACTGACTGCTGACAACTGACTGCTGACTGCTGAAAACTGACCACTGCACCCTACCCCTCGAACGTGAACGTCAGCACCCACACCTTGCTGCGCAGGCTTTCCACGGGAGCACTGAAGCGGGTCTGGTCGTCGATGATCAGGTTCGGTAAGCCGAAGCCGGCCTTGAGCTCGATGCCGAACTTGAAGTAGGGCAGGAAGAAATCGAAGCCGCCGCCCACGTCCACGCTGTAGTCGTACTTCTCCAACTTGATCACCACCTCGTCGTCCAGCGCCTGGTTCACGTCCTTTTGCGTGGCCATGTCGATGCTGAACTTGCCCCCCGCCAGCAGGTACACGGCGAAGTTGTTGATGCGGTCGCTGCGCAGCTTCAGCGCCAGGGGGAACTCCAGGTAGGTGCTCTCCACGGGCTTCTGGAAGTACTTCAGGCCGCCATCGGGCTCCAGGAACTTGTACTGGAGGATGCGCTCCTGGAACGAGAGCGTGGGCAGGAAGCGCAGGCTGGCGTTGTCGTTCAGGCGCAACGAGGCCACGATGCCCAGGTTGAAGCCCGGCCGCTTCAGGTGGTCCAGCACCATGAGCGAGTCGCGGAAGGGCGCCTCGGGCTTCAGGCGCATGATGAAGTCGCTGGTGTTGTAGCTGAGCAGGAAGCCGAAGTGGTACTTGCGCAGGTCGAAGTTGGGCAGGTTCTCCACCTTCACCCCGCCGCGCTGGGCCATGAGCGCCGGGGCCATCAGCAGGGGGAGGAGCAGGGCCGCCAGGCGGGCGGTGCGGGAAGGACGCATCGGGGAGGCAACGAATTTAGCCATGGGCCATTGTGCGTGCCGGCTCATTTGCGCGCGGTGTAATGGGTGGCCACCCCGCCGGTGAGGGCATGGGCATGGGCCTCGTGGAAGCCGCACCGCGCCAGGATCGCCACGAAGGCCGGGCCCTCGGGGAAGGCCTCCACGCTCTCGGGCAGGTAGGTGTAGGCCGCGGGGTCGCGGCTCACCAGGCGGCCCACGAAGGGCATCACGCGGTGGAAGTAGAAGCGGAAGAGCTGCTTGAAGGGCGTGCGTCGCGGCTTGGAGAACTCGAGCACGTGCAGCATGCCGCCGGGCCGCAGCACACGCCGCATCTCGGCGATGCCACGTTCGAGCTCCGCGAAGTTGCGCACGCCGAAGGCCACGGTCACCGCGTCGAAGGTGCCGTCCGGCCAGGGCAGCTGCACGCTGTCCGCCTGCTGCAGCGTGATGCGGTCCTGCAGCCCGCGCGCGGCCACTTTGCGGCGGCCCTGCTCCAGCATGCCGGCGGAGATGTCCGCCCCGGTCACGCGCGGCACCCGCCCGGCGGCCATGATCGCCAGGTCGCCCGTGCCGGTGGCCACGTCCAGCAGGTGCTGCACCCGGTCGCGCCCCAGCCGGCGCACCACGCGGCGGCGCCACCGCTGGTCGATCCCCAGGGAAAGCAGGCGGTTGAGCAGGTCGTAGCGCGGGGAGATGCGGTCGAACATGCGTTCCACCTGCTCGCGCTTGGAGCCGTCGTTGGCGTAAGGGGTCACGGTCATGGCAGCGTGCCGGTGCGTTCGCATTCGGCCCGGAAGCGTTCGGCATCGATGGGCACCACGCCCACGTGCTCGCACACCAGCCCGCCGGCCAGGTTGGCCATGCGCGCCAGCGGCTCCAGCCCCAGGCCCTGGGCCATGGCCAGCGCCGCCACGGTGATCACCGTGTCGCCGGCGCCGCTCACGTCGGCGATGCTGCGGTGGTGCGCGGCGATGCGGTGGGCCTGCTTGCCGTCGGTGGCGTACACGCCGTGCTCGCCCAGGGTGATCAGCGCCGCCTTGTTGCCCAGCGCACCGTGCAGGGCGTCGGCCGCGGCGCGCAGGCTCCCGGGGTCGGTGGGCGCCACGTCGATCCCCAGGCCCTCGCGCAATTCCTTCAGGTTCGGCTTGAACAGGTCCACGCCCCGGTAGGCGGTGAAGTTGCGCTTCTTTGGATCGACCGCCACGGGAATGCCGGCCCCGACGGCCCGCTCGATGATGGCCGCGATGGTGCGCGGGGTGAGCACGCCCTTGTCGTAGTCCTCCAGCACGATCACATCGGGCTTGTCCCGGTCGACGATCGCGGTCACGGCCGCCAGCAACCGGTCCTCGTCGGCGGCGGCCAGCGGGTCTTCCTGCTCCTCGTCCACGCGCACGATGTGCTGGTGGCCGCTGATGATGCGCGTCTTCACGGTGGTGCGGCGGGCGGCGGAGCGCACCAGCCCGTGGGTGGGCAGCCCCTGGTCGGCGAAGAGGCGTTGCAGGGTGTGCGCGTGGTCGTCGTCGCCCACCACGGCGGCCACGATGGCGGTGGCGCCGAAGGCCCGTGCGTTGAGGCCCACGTTGGCGGCCCCGCCCAGGCGTGCGCTGCGGTCGTGTACCTGCACCACGGGCACGGGGGCCTCGGGCGATATGCGCTCCACCCGGCCCCAGAGGTAGGCGTCGGCCATCACGTCGCCCACCACGAGGAGGCGCGTGCGGCGGGCCTGTTCGATGAAGCGGGCGGCGGTCATCAGGAGAGGGCCTTGGCCACGCGGTCCATGGCCTCGGTGAGCTGGGCGTCGCTGGTGGCGTAGCTGATGCGCAGGGTGTCGGGGGCACCGAAGGAGCGGCCTTCCACCAGGCTCACGTGGGCGGTGTCCAGCAGGTGCATGGCCAGGTCCTCCGGCCCCTTGATGCGGTCGCCGTCGAACGATGCGCTCACGTCGGGCAGCAGGTAGAAGGCGCCCTGGGGCACGTTGCACCGCCAGCCGGGGATGCGCTGCACGGCCTTCACCATCAGGTCACGCCGGCGGATGAAATCGGCGCGCAGCGGGGCGATCACGGCGGGGTCGGCCTCCACGCAGGCCTTGGCCACGCGCTGGGCGATGGTGTTGGCGCCGCTGGTGAACTGCCCCTGGACCTTGGTGCATGCGCGGGCGATCCAGCGCGGCGCGCCGATGTAGCCCAACCGCCAGCCGGTGAGGGCGAAGGCCTTGCTGATGCCGTTCACCGTGATGGTGCGCTCGGCCATGCCGGGCAGGCCGGCGAAGCTGATGTGCGCGCCCTCGAACACGATGTGCTCGTAGATCTCGTCGGCGATCACGTACAGGTCGGGGTGGCGCGCCACCACGGCGGCCAGGGCCTCCATCTCGGCGCGGCCCAGCACCGACCCGCTGGGGTTGCACGGCGAGCTGAAGATCAGCAACCGGGTGCGCGGGGTGATGGCCGCGGCGATGCGCTCCACGGGCGCCTTCCAGTCCTCGTCCAAGGTGGAGGGCACCACCACGGGCACGCCGCCCGCGAGCTTCACCTGCTCGGTGTAGCTCACCCAGAAGGGGGCTGGGACCACCACTTCGTCGCCCGGCCCCACCAGGGCCATGATGGTGTTCATGATGGCCTGCTTGGCGCCGGTGCTCACCACGATGTCGTCCGGGGCGTAGGCCAGGCCGTTGTCGCGGGCGAACTTGTCGGCGATGGCTTGGCGCACATCGGCATGGCCGTTCACCGGCGGGTATTTGTGCCACGGGCCGCGCAGGGCCTCGGCGGCGGCCTCCAGGGCGAAGGCGGGGGGCGCCTGGTCGGGCTCGCCCAGGCTCAGGTCGATGATGTCGCGCCCCTCGGCCCGCAGCTCGCGGCTGCGACGGGCCATCATCAGGGTGGCCGATTCGGCCATGGCGCTCACGGTGGGGGAAAGGTGCATGTGCGGTACGGCGGCCTTGCGGATCCGCGCGGCAAAGCTACCCCGCCCCGGCGAAGGGGCCGGCCGCCGCGCGCAAGCTGTCCACCAGGCCCCGTTGATGGCCGCATACGGTGGGCGTGCCCGGGTGCGTTGCCACATGGCCGATCTTCGCGCATCCATCCCACGCCCATGAACGATCCCCTGATCCTGGTCCTGGTGGCCGTGCTGCCTTCCGTGGTGGTGTTCCTCACGGCCCATCATCTGATCAAACGGCTCACCGATGCCCACCGCTCCGAGCGGCAGGGCGAGCGCATGGCCGAGCTGCGCAAGGAGGACCGGCGGCAGACCTTGCCGCTGCGGCTCCAGGCCTATGAGCGGCTCACGCTCTTCCTGGAGCGCATGCAGCCCGGGGCGCTGGTGCTGCGCGTGCATCAGAGCAACATGAGCGCGGGTACGTTGCACGCGCAATTAGTGGCCACCATCCGCGAGGAGTTCGAGCACAACGTGACGCAGCAGGTCTACGTGGGCGATGCGGTGTGGGAGAAGGTGCGGCAGGTGAAGGAGGAGATGATCCGCCTGGTGAACCTGAGCTTCGACCCGATCGCGGCGGACCGGCCGGGG